>CAZMPV010000045.1:0-12966 GCA_964567985.1 uncultured Gemmatimonadaceae bacterium | reverse complement strand
CTGGAGAAGATCGAGCGGGTCCTGGAGGAGTACGACGTGCCCGCCCCCTACATTCGCCTCCACTTCCAGCTCATCCGTGCGAACGGCTCAGCGAGCACGGACCCGGCGATCGCCGACGTGGAGAATCAGCTCCGCCGCCTCTTCCAGTTCGACGGCTACGAACTCATGGGCGAGGCCGTGGTGACCGCCAGGGACCGGAGCACCGTCAGGCAGGAGTTCGCCGGACCGGCGGGCCAGTATGGGATCGGGGTGCGGGGCATCCAGTTCCAGCCCCCCGGAACCGTTCGCCTCCAGGAGGTACACCTCCTCACGTCCGAGGCCGGCGGATTCGAGACCTCGGTCAACATCCAGCCGGGCCAGACCGTCGTCCTGGGCTCGAGCCGGGGCGGCGACGCCGGGGAGGCGCTGATCGTGACGGTCCGGGCCGAGCTCCTGGAGCAGGGCGGAGGCTGAGGGCCCGGGGCTCTGAGCCCCTCGGCGCGGCGGCCGTCCGCGCCTTGGCCCCACGCTCAGCTCCGGGCCACCGCCCCCGCCGCCTCCGCCGCCCGCTCCACGTCCGCCAGCGTGTTGTAGACGTGCGGACAGTAGCGGACGCCGCTGAAGGGGGCGCCCCGGGGGGCGCCGGCGATCCCGTGCTGGGCGTAGAGCCGCTGGAACGAGGGGCCGGGCTCGATCCCCGGGGCGTCGAAGACGACGACCCCGGCGCTCATCTCGGGCCCGTCCGGCGTGTGGAAGCGGACGTCCGGGACGTGGCGCCGGAGGGCCTCCTTCATGGCGGCCGCGAGCTCGTGGACCCGGGCCTGGACGGCCTCCGGGCCGATCCGCTCGTGGAAGCCCACGGCGGCGTTCATCGCCGACAGCGCCGCGTCGTGACGCTGGCCCAGCGTCTCGAACTTCCGGGCGCCGCCCTCCAACGCCGAGGACCAGCCCACCCCGACGTCCGGGGCCCAGAGGTCCGCCACCCGTGCCTCCCGGACGTAGAGGACCCCGACCTCCCGGGGTCCCATGAACCACTTGTGGGCGCTCCCCGTGTAGAAGTCGCAGCCCAGGTCGTGGAGGTCCACGACCATGGAGCCGAAGGTCTGGGCTCCGTCCACCAGGGTGGCCACGCCCCTGCGCCGGGCCTCCCGGCAGATGGTGCGAGCGGGAAGCCCCACCCCCGAGACGTTCGAGACGTGGCTGAAGGAGAGGAGCCGGGTCGAGGGGGTCAGGGCGTCCAGCAGGGCGCCGGCCAGATCCTCGGGCGTCGGATTCTCCCCTGCCGGCGGCGTGCCGACCCTCCGGACGGTGAATCCGAGGCGTTCGGCCCGGACGTCCCAGGACGTGTCGTTCGTCGGGTGGTTCTGGTCCCAGAGCACCACCTCGTCACCGGGCTCGAGCTCGAGGCCCTGGACCACCGTGTTGTTCCCCTCGCTGGTGTTGCGCACCAGGGCGATCTCCTCCGCCGCGGCGCCCAGGTAGCGGGCGAGCCCGCTCCGGGCGCTCTCCCGGAGCTCGCCGAAGGTCTCCCGGTTCTGGAAGGAGGGGTCGGCGTCCATGCTCCGGTCGTGGCGGAAGACCGCCTCCTGGACCTCCAGGGGCGCGGGACAGAGGTTCGCCGCGTTGAGGGGAATCAGGCCCTCCCGGATCGTGAAGCGGGCCTTCACCCGCTCCCAGTACGCCTCGTTCCTGAGCAGCCCCGACGGCGGCTCGGGGAGGGGCGGAGGCTTCCCTTCTTCCGCGGCGAGGCGCGTCGGGAGGACGGCGGCACCCGCCGCGCCCAGGGCCAGACGGCCGAGGAAGCGGCGACGGTCGGGAACGGAGGGACGGTCGCTGGAGCTCATGGAGCCTCCGTGGGCGTGAACTGGACGATCCCCGTCAGAATACGGGTCCCCGACTTCCGGGACCAGCCGAAGGGAAGCGACCGATGCGACCCGGATCTAGCGCGGCGTCAGCCGGAGGACGACGACCGAGTAGATCGGCATGCGGAGGTCGAGGGTGACCCAGGGACCGACCTGGGAGCGGAGGGGCCGGGGCCGGGGCTCGGCTTCCTCCACACCCCCTCTCCAGACGTTGCCCCGGCGCTCGTCGATCCAGGCGAGCTCGATGTGGGGGCTCGCCGACGGCAGGCGGTCCACGTGGATCCGGACGGTCTCGATGTCTCCCAGGTCCGGGGCGACGAAGCCCTCGCCCGAAGCGTCCCGCTCCAGGGGACGGTAGCGGGTCACGACGACGTTGATCCGGTCCCCGGCGTCGACTCCCGCCAGCACCCGCAGCTCCGGGTCGGTGACCTCCACGGACAACAGCCCCCCCACCTCGGCCAGGTTCACGAAGCGCAGGGCGTTGTAGGTGGGCGTGGGGAGCAGCTCTCGGCCGTCCTCGACGAAGAGCCCCGGGCCGTCGCCGGCCAGGATCGGCGCGCTCCGGTCCAGGCCCCGCCCCAGGGTGTGGTCCAGCCCCGACGTCGCCAGAGCGGCGTATCCCGCCACCACGTGAGAGGCGCCGAAGCGGCTCCGGGCCAACCGGGTCAGGAGCGCGTCCCGGTCGACGCCCCATCCGGAGACGAGGACGGGCATGTCGCCCAGCCCCCGGGCGTCGAGGTGGCGCCGCACCCGATCCAGGCCGTCGTTCCACCCCGGTCCCAGGGCCGGACCCGGAATTCCGACGGAGAAGAAGCCGGGCCGGGGACTCTCGCCGGCGGTCCGGAGGGCCCCGTCCCACCAGGCGTCGCCGCCGGCCTTCACCCGGGCGCCCGGTCCCGAGATCCGGAGCTCGGGGTCGGCGCGGCGGGCTGCGGCGGCCGTCCGGGCCCAGTGCCGGGCGAAGGAGGCGCCCCGGGACTCGGAGTCGCTGCCCTCCGGGTCCCACACCGCTTCCCTGTCCGGGGCCCGGGGGCCCGCGAGCTCGTCGATCCGGGTCTCCGAGCGTCGGGCGAAGTGACCGACGACCTCCTCCACGATCGCCTCCCACTCCGCCCGGGCCTCGGGGCCGGCCAGGGGGCCCGCCACCCCTGCGCCGTCGGCCCGGAGCCTGGCGGGCACGTCCGGCAGGCGAAGGAGGACCCGGCCGCGGACCGAGTGCACGCTCCGGACCATCTGCCGCCAGGACGCGTCCTCGAAGGGGTAGTTGGTGCGCTCTGCGTTCAGATCGGCGAGGGAGAGGACGAGCTCGAAGCGGGCGGCCCCCAGGTCCTCGAAGAAGCGAAGGACCCGGGGGTCGGCGGGCCGGGGCGCGGCGACCACCGACGCCGCCAGGTTCCGGATGGTGTCGGTCGGCGGAAAGCCGTGGATCGAGACCTGGCGCTCGGGCGCCTCCCGCTCCTCTCCGGCGACGGTGTCCGACGGCTCCTCCTCGACCGGCTCGAGGCCGCTCTCGAGGCAGGCGCTCGCTAGAATCAGCGCGGGAATCAGCGCGAAGCGAATCGTCATGACGCTCCCGTTACCGGGTGGCGCGGGAATCCGGTGCCCTCCCCTGTCCAATGCGACGGCGCGATCGACGGTTCCCCGATCCGTCGCGGCGGGTTCGGTGTCCGACCGTTCCGGTGGTCCGGGCCTTGAACCCTCTCGGCCGGTCCGGGGGTTCGATATCTTGGAGCGGCTCACGAGCCCGCCCGGCGCCCGGGCTGTCCGGCGGCGGGCATCCCCCGGAGCCACCTGACATGCCCTGCGCCACGATCCACATGCTGACCGCCGGCCGGATCCTCTCCTTCTGGGAGGAGGAGACGGAGCTTGCACCCTTTCCGGTGCGCCGGCCCGCCCTCCGGCGCGCGTTCCTGCTGGGCGCCATGGGACCCGACATGGGCTTCATCCCCGGCGTCGACCGGTTCGTCTCGGAGCTGGCCCACTACGTCCGGACCGGGGATCTGACCCGGGCGCTCCTCCGGGAGGCCCGGGACGTGGAGCAGGAAGCCTTCGCCTGGGGATGGGCGGCCCACCACCAGACCGACGTGGAGATCCATCCCCTGGTGGGGCGGGCCTGCGGGGAACACCTCCACGGCGACCGGGACCTCCGGCTGAACTCAAGCGACGACCTCTACACCCACGTGGCGATGGAGGTGGGTCTCGACCTGGTCTTCTTCGTGAACGACCCGTCGATCCCCCTTCCACCCCGGAGCTCGTCCTTTCGCGGCAGCCGCCTCGGCTTCCTCCACCGGGCCCTGGAATCGACCTACGCCGTCGAGTGGCGCCCCGATGACCTGGACCGATCTCACCAGGTGGCCACGCGGCGCACGGCCCGGTGGCCGAGCGCCCTGCGGATGGTCGCCGCCGGCCGGGGGTTCGCTCCCCTGCCGGAGCTCGGCCGGATTCCCCGTCTCGGGCGGCGGGCCGTGGAAGGCCTCCTGGACCTGGCCGGGGCCGTCGTGGACCCCGAGGGAGCGCCCGCGGGCTTCCTGGACCCCCTCCGCCCTCCCGACTGGATGATCCGGGAGGTCGAGGAGACGGCCCGGGCGTTCCCCCGCCGGTTCCAGCGGGCGGTGAACGGGCGTCTCGCGGATCTGGACAACCGCAACCTGGAGACCGGCCTGGAAGAGGAAGCACCGGTGGACCACCCCGACTCGGAGGCGACCCGGGAGCGGCTCCAGCGGCTCGAACGAGAGGCCCACGGAAGCGCGCCTTTGCCCCGCTGAGCCGGAAGCTCTATCCTTCCGCCCTGCGCCGGTCGCCGCCGCGGCCGGGCTCATTCACCGCCAGGGTAAGGAGTTTGCCGGATGTTCGAACACGACGCCCGCATCTTCGCCTCCTCCGAGCGGAACCGGAGGGACGGCACGCCCCGTCGCAGCGGCGAGGACCGCCGGAACGGCGAGGAGCGCCGGAGCGGCGACGACCGGAGGGACGGAGAGGAGCGGCGCTCGGGCGACGACCGTCGGGAGGACGGCGGCCAGGAGTAGGACCGGCTCCTACCCCGGCGCCTCCTCCTCGCTTCCCCACGGGGTATCCTTCGAGGACTCTTCCCGGCCCCGGGCCTGATCCAGGAGCCCCTGGAGGTCCTCGTCCGTGAGGCTCTCCAGGTCCCCCCCGTAGACGGCGTCGGCGTGATGGCGCTCGCCGCCGCTCTCGAAGACGAGGCGGCTTCGCTGGGCGCGCTCTTCGGGCCGGGCGAGCTCGACGCCCGGATTGTAGCTGATCTCCCACTCGGTTCCGTCCCGGGGATCCGTCCAGCTTCTGCGGTGCATCGTCTCCTCCTCCGGTCGCGGGCGATGGTCGCCCCCTTCGGCGACCGTCGTCGCTTCGTACGGCGCCCCCGGCCCGATGATCCGCCGGGTCGTCACGACGGGACGCTTCCGACGCCCGTGAGCTCCCCCCAGCGCCCGGGATCCGTCGCTCCCTCCGTGACGAAGGCCAGGACCCGGCTGTCCTCGTCGAGGCCCAGGGCCTCCCGGAGCTCGTCTCTCAGGGCCGCCAGGAGGAATCCGGCCATCCCGGCCGCGCCCGACTCTCCCGCCACCACCTCCGGGTCGGCCCCGGCCCCCCGGGCCAGGATCGTCATCGTCTCAGGCGCCGCACCGTCCGGAATCCGGAGCGCCGCCCGCGCCCGCCGGAGAAGGATCGGCCACGCCGCCGTAGAGACCTCCCTGCAGGAGAGGCCTCCCATCAGCGTGTCCAGGCTCCCCCCGGCCGCCCGGGGCTCCCCGGCCTTCAGGCTCCTGAAGAGCCCATCGGCCTCCCGGGGCTCGACCAGCACCACAGCCGGCGCCCTGGAGCCCAGCGTCCTCCGGAAGTGACCGGCCACCGCCGCGGCCAGACCGCCCACGCCGGCCTGGAGGAAGACGTGGGTCGGGGGTTCGTCGCCACCCCACTGCTCCGCGGCCTCCCGGGCCATCACCGTGTAGCCCTGCATGACCGTCCGGGGCACCTCCTCGTAGCCGGGATACGCCGTGTCGGAGATCACCATGCGACCGTGCTCCCGGGCCTCGGCGTCGGCCCGGGCCACCGCGTCGTCGTAGCTTCCCTCCACCCGGACCACCCGGGCGCCGTGCCCCTCGATGGCCCGGACCCGGGGGCCCGTCACGTGCCCGGGCACGAAGACCACGCACTCACACCCCACCAGCTCGGCCCCCCAGGCCACCGCCCGGCCATGATTCCCGTCGGTGGCACAGGTCACCGTCACATCGGCGACCCGATCCCGGTACCGCCCGCCCGTCAGCTCGTCGCGCCCGGGCGGCTCCTCCCCGGTCTCCTCGGCGATCCGTCGCGCCACCATCCGAAAGACGCCGTACGCTCCGCCCAGGGCCTTGAAGCTCCCCAGGCCGAAGCGGTCGCCCTCGTCCTTGACCAGGAGGGCCTCCACGCCCGCCGCCTCGGCCAGACCCGGCAGGCGGTGGAGCGGCGTGGGCTCGTAACCCGGCCACCCCGTGATCTCGGTCCACGCGCGCCGGTGGCCGTCCGCGCCCAGGATCGCCTCCTCCGCCGGGCTCCACGAATCGTCGATCCGCCGTCGGTTCCGCACCAGGTCCATCTCGGACGAAAGCTCCGTCAGTTTCGCCATTGCTCCGGCCGCCCGATCGTCGTCGGGGACGGGCGTGGACGATTCGGTCATCGCAGTGCGATCGGGGATCGGGGTCGTCGAGAAGCTCGTGCCAAGATGACGGTACGGGCCGGTCGGGGCCAACTCCCATCGGAGAGATCCTTCACAACGACCGGACGTCCCCCGTACCGTGACAGACCACCGGAGGAGGAGGGCTCCGTGTTCTGGCGCGCCGCGAGCTATTCGGTCGGCTGCTTCGTCGGTTTCGGCATCGGCCACTTCGTCACCGACCCCGACCTGGCTTTCGTGGGGACGACGGCCAGGGCCCTCTTCGGGGTCGGGGCTTACGGCCTCGGGCTCCTGATCGTCTGGAAATGGAGCAGCCCGGAAGACGTCCGGTAGCCGCACCGGACCGCCCTACGGGGACCGTGGATCATTGCGCTCCGGTGGAGAGAGCCCCGATCTTCAAGCCCGGAATCCGGCGGGGGTCCCGAGATCCGACCCGATCCAGGCTCCATTCGTCCGAACGCCATTCACGGCCAGGACCGTTCATGAGAGACGACACACGTGGGGTCACCCTCATCGAGCTGCTGGTCGTCATGTTGATCATCGGCATCCTCGCCGCGATCGCCATCCCCGAGTACAGCAAGATGCGGGAGGAGGCCTTCATCACCACGGTCACCTCGGACCTCCGGATCCTGGCCCAGCAGCAGGCCCACTACCAGTCCCGGAACCAGGTCTACACGAACGACGCCTCGTCCCTGACGGCCATGGTACCGAGTGAGGGGGTCACGATCTCCATCAACGAGGTGAACGCCGGTACCGGATGGGCCGCCACGGCGTTCCACGAAGGGGTTCAGGGCCGGACGTGCGGGATCTTCTACGGAAACGCGTCGGCGGCCAACGCGGGGCCGGCGACGACCGCGGGCGTGATCGCGTGTGAGGATTGAGGCCCGGGCTGCGAGGGCGAACCGGGGTTGCGGCCGCAGCCGGGAAGTGAGAGGCCCTCGGAAGGACCCAGAGGCGCGGGGCGGATTCGAACCGCCGAATGGAGGTTTTGCAGACCTCTGCCTTACCACTTGGCTACGGCGCCAAACGCGCGAAGGGAGCCGGATTCGTCTCGACGACGGTCCGCCCCCCTTCGGGCTCGCAGAGCGGGAAACCGGATTCGAACCGGCGACCCCCACCTTGGCAAGGTGGTGCTCTACCACTGAGCTATTCCCGCACACTCTGAAGGGGTGCGACGGCCCTTACCCGGTCAGGGGCGAGAGGGTTCCGAGGCACCCCGTCTGATCGGCCAGAAACGTAGAGAAGGCCCCCTGGCGTGTCAAGACGAAACACCGGGGTTTTCCGCCCGGTTCCGCCCTTCCCGGGGACCGGTTATGTTGAGCCCGGCCGGCTCGGAACGCCTTCCGCCGGGAGGGTTCGGGCCGACCCGGCGCGCCCCCGCGCGCCGCTCGAGCCACGATCCCCGGATCCGGAGCGTTCATGCCTCCAGGCACGGCCCGCTGCGCGCCCGCGAGCCTCTGCGTCGGCCTCCTCGGCCTCCTCGGGCTCATGGCCCTGGCGGGGCCGGCCCGGGCCGGAGCCCAGGCCGTGGAGGGCCCGCTGACACCGGCGGGCCGTCTCCGGGTGCAGGTGGCGCCCCTCTTCTGGACCCACGACCACCGCTTCGGCCGACACGTGGAGGACGGCCGGGTCGTGGACGAGGAGGAGCCCCTGGGATTCGACCTCACACGACAGGCTGCGGGGACGGAGCTGCTGCCGGCTCTGGGCGAGCTCCAGGACGCCCTCGGCGACGCCCAGACGAACCCCGGCTTCCGGGTGAGCCTGGGACGCACCCGGGCCCGGATCCAGGCCACCCGGATCACGCTTCCCCTCCGGGCCGACGTCGGCGTCACCGAGTGGCTCACGGTGGGGGTCACGGCGCCCCTCGTCCGGACCCGGAGCGAGGTCGCCTTCCTCCTGGACGCCGACTCGAGCACCGCCAACCTGGGACTGAACCCGCGGCTCGAGCGTCCCTCGCAGGTGGACAGCTTCCAGGAGGCGATCGGCGCGGCGATTGAGGAGCTCGAGGCCCGCGCCGACGCCCGCTGTGACGGCCGGGACGCGACGGCCGTCGAGTGCGGGGAGATGGACGCCGCCCTCGATCAGGCCCGGAGCCTCCGGGACGCCCTCTCCCGGGCCTACGGGAGCGGGGGCCTCTTCCCCTTCGGCGCCTCCACCGCCGGGAGGATCCTCGTCGGCCGGCTGGAGACGCTGCGCGCCCGCTTCTCGGATCACGGAGTGGACGGCTTTCCCGAGACCCTGCCCCTGGCTGACGGCCCCCTCACGCCGGAGCAGCTCGACGCCTATCTGAGCGATCCGGCGTTCGGGATCGCCGGCGACACCCTGGACACCTGGCGGAGCCCGTGGCGCCTGGGCGACGTGGAGCTCCACGGGGCGCTGCGGCTCCTGGAGAAGTCCGAGCCGGCCGACTCCGGGAGCGTCTTCGACCGGGCCACCTGGCTCGTCGGAGCGGGAGGCCTGGTCCGCTTCGGGACCGGCCGGCCCGACGCCGCCGACCGCTTCACGGACCTCGGGAGCGGCGACGGTCAGACGGACGTGGAGCTCCGGGCCTTCGGCGACGTGGCCTGGGCCCGGACCCTGGGCCTCTGGGCGGACCTCCGCTACGGCGTGCAGATGGAGGGAGAGCGGGTCCGTCGGGTGGCGCCCCCGGAGGCCGTCCTGGCGCCGGCGTCCCTGACCCGGAGGGTGAGCTGGACCCCCGGCAACTACCTCTCCGCGGAGGTGGCGCCCCGCTACCACCTGACGCCCGAGCTCGCCGTGGCGGCCCGCTACCGGTACTACCGCAAGGCCGAGGACGCCTACGGCCTGCTTCCCACGGACGACACCGGGCCCGACGAGCTCCCCCCGGTCGATCCGAGCGTGCTGGAGCTCGAGACCGAGGAGACGCTCCAGCAGCTCGGGGTGGGGCTCGTCTTCTCGACGCTCCGGCGGTCGGAAGCCGGCCTGGCGGGCCGTCCCGTGGAGGTCCACGCCCGCTACCGCACGACGCTGGCCGGGAGCGGGGGGCTGGCCCCACGGGCCAGCAGCTTCCGGGTCGGCCTCCGGCTCTTCTGGAGGCTCTGGGGAGAGTAGGTCGGCCTCTCCGGAACCCGGCGGAAGGGCCCGCTCAGCCGGTGTGGAGGAGCTCCCGGGCGTGCTCCCGGGAGGCGCTCGAGTCCGGGTCGCCGCCCAGCATCCGGGCGATCTCCCGTACCCGCTCCTCCCCGCCGAGCTCGCTCACCAGGGTGGTGGCCAGGCCGCCCCGCTCCGCCTTCTCGACCCGGAGGTGCTGACGGGCCCGGGACGCCACCTGGGGCAGGTGGGTGATCACGAAGACCTGGTGGTGCGCCGAGACGTCCCGGAGCTTGGCCGCGACCCGGCCGGCCACGACCCCGCCGATCCCCGCGTCCACCTCGTCGAAGACCAGGGTCGGGATCCGGTCCACCCGGGCGAGGATCGCCTTCAGGGCCAGCATCACCCGGGAGAGCTCGCCGCCGCTGGCGATCCGGTCCAGGGGCCCGGGCTCGAAGCCCGGGTTGAGCGACGTCTGGAACTCCACCCGCTCCGCCCCGGTGGCGCCGGGCTCGTCCACGGGAGTGAGCTCGACCCGGAAGACGCCGCCCTCCATCCCCAGCTCCGGGAGGAGCGCCTGGACCTCCGAAGCCAGGGCCTCGGCCGCCGCCCGGCGCTGTTCGCTGAGGGTCTCGGCCGCGGCCTCGAGCTCCCGACGGGTCTCCTCGATCGTCCGCTCCAGGGCGTCGAGGTCGGCGTCTGCCGTCTCGAGCTCCTCGAGCTCCGCCCGGACCTTCCGGCCCGTCTCGATCACGTCCTCGAGCTCGGGTCCGTACTTCCGCTTCAGGCGGAAGAAGAGGTCCTGCCGCTCCCGGATCCGCTCGAGCCGCCGGGGATCGTGCTCGATCTCGGAGCCGTAGTCCCCGAGGGCCCGCCCCACGTCCACGACGACGTGGTACGCCTCGTCCAGCCGCTCGGCCTCCGCCTCCAGGGTGCCGTCGATCCCGGCCAGGTCCCGCAGGACGCGCCGGAGCTCGGCCAGACGGTCCGAGACCGCCCCCTCGCCCCCGTAGAGGCCCTCGTAGAGCCGATCCGCCTCCTGGATCAGCTCCTCGGAGTGCTCGAGGCGCCGGGCCTCCTCCTCGAGGGCCTCGTCCTCTCCGGGCTCCAGCTCCGCCTCCTCGATCTCCTCGAGCTGGAAGCGGAGGAAGTCGGCCCGGCTCTCGATCTCCCGGAGCCGCGCCCGTCGAGCCTCCTCTTCTTCCTCGAGCGCCCGGAGGCGTCCGTGGAGCTCCCGGACCCGGGCCGCCACCTCCTGGGCCCCGGCGAAGGCGTCCAGGATCTGTCGCTGCTCCGAAGTCGCCAGGAGCGTCTGATGCTCGTGCTGGCCGTGGAGGTCCACCAGGACGGCGCCCAGCTCCCAGACCATCGACGCGGTGGCCGGAGAGCCGTTGACCCACGCCCGATTCCGCCCCTCCCGGGAGACCCGGCGCTTGAGGATCAGCAGTCCCTCGTCCACCTCCACACCCAGCTCCTCGGCCTTCCGGCGGACATCGGGAAGGCCCGAGACGTCGAAGACGGCTTCCACCACGGCCCGCTCCTCGCCGGCCCGGACCACGTCGGAGGAAGCCCGCTCACCGAGGAGGAGCGAGAGGGCGCCGACGATGATCGACTTGCCGGCTCCGGTCTCGCCGCTCAGGACGTTCAGGCCGGGCTTGAGCTCGAGGTCGAGCTCGTCGATGACGGCGTAGTCCCGGATCCGGAGCTGGATGAGCATGGTTCTGAATGTACCGTCCGCCCGGCGGGAGACTCAATGGGCGTACGGGACCCGGAGGTCTCAGCCCCGATTTCCGCTCCGGGCGGCCCAGTTCAGCTTCCGGCGCAGCGTCGCGAAGAACGACTGCCCGGGGAGGCGCACAAGGGCGATCTGGACGTCGGAGCGCCGGACCCGGACCTCGTCCCCCGCCGCCAGCTCCCGACCCACCTGCCCGTCCACGGTCAGGACCAGGGACTCGCTCCGCTCCAGACCCCGGACGGTGACCTGCTCGGCGGCGGGGATGACCAGGGGCCGGACCGCCAGGGTGTGGGGCGCGATGGGCGTGACGACGATGCACTCGACGCTGGGGACGATGATCGGCCCGCCCGCCGAGAGGGAATACGCGGTGGAGCCGGTCGGCGTCGCCAGCACCACGCCGTCGCCCGAGAAGGAGCCGATCTCCTCCCGGTCCGGGCCCCGGCCCACGAAGAGGTCGAGGCGGGTGACCCGGGCCACGCCGGCCTGGTGCACGGCGAAGTCGTTCAGGGCCAGGAAGGACTCCCCCTCCCGGCCGTCGGCGTGGACGACCCGGGCCTCCAGGGTGAAGCGCCGGTCCACCTCGTAGTGGCCGTCGAAGATCCGGGCGAGAGACGCCTCGAAGTCCTCCCCCGCCACCGAGGTCAGGAAGCCGAGGCGGCCCAGGTTGATGCCCAGCACGGGCACGTCCCGCCCCGCCACCATGCGGGCGCCCCGGAGGAGGGTGCCGTCGCCCCCGAGGGTCAGCAGCAGGTCCACGGGATCCCCGTCGAGGTCCAGGGGCGGTCGCTCCGACCCCGGTCCGTCCAGGGCCGCCTCGAATCGAAGCTCGACGTCCCGTCCCCGGGCGAAGTCGTGGAGGCGGTCGAGGATCACGTCGAGCTCCTCGTGGCGGGACTTCGCCACCACCCCGATGCGGCGGAAGCTCCCCGCGTCTCCTCCGCCTCCGGCGCTCATCGGCGCCTCCGGACGACGTAGCCGGCCAGCTCGTCCAGAAGGGGCGCGTCGATCCCGGCCTCGTCCAGGGCGTTCCGGGCCTGCCGGCTCGTGGCCTCGGCTCGACGCCGGGCCTCTTCCAGGCCGTGGACGGAGACGTAGGTCGACTTCTCCAGGGCGGCGTCGCTCGGGTTCTTCCCGAGCTCCCCGGCGGTGGCCGTGGCGTCCAGGATGTCGTCGGCGATCTGGAACGCCAGGCCCACCGCCCGACCGTACCGGCCGAAGGCGTCCCGGACCCGGGGCTCGGCCCCGGCCGCCAGGGCGCCCATCCGGGGGGCGGCGGCCAGGAGCGCCCCGGTCTTCCTGCGGTGGAGGGCGTCGAGCTCCTCGGCCGAGAGACGGGTGCCCTCCCCCTCCAGGTCCAGGACCTGCCCCCCGACCATTCCGGAGGCCCCGGCGGCTTCGCAGAGGGCCGCCACCACGTCTCCGCTCTCCTCGACGCTCCGGCCCAGGGCCCGGGCGCCCGTCCACGCCTGGAGCGCGGCTGCCGGGATCAGGGCGGCGCCGGCCGACATCGTCGCGGCCTCTCCGTGGACCCGGTGGGTCGTGGCCCGGCCCCGCCGGAGCTCGGCGTCGTCCATGCAGGGGAGGTCGTCGTGCATGAGGGAGTACGCGTGGATCAGCTCCAGGGAGGCGGCCAGGTCGTAGATCGCCTCTCCGTCCTCCCCGCCGCT
>CAZMPV010000044.1:0-13131 GCA_964567985.1 uncultured Gemmatimonadaceae bacterium | reverse complement strand
CGGAAGGCGAAGAAGCGCGGCGGGAGCGGCGGAGACGGCGGGGACGAAGGAGGTGAGGGCGGGCTTCTGTGAGGGCGGGCCCTCACCTCTCTCTCTCCCTCCTCGCGACGGGGCTCTGCTTCCTCGCCGCCTGTGGCGGCGAGGGAGAGAGCGGTTCTTCCGGTGCGTCCGACGGGACCCTCGATCTCGGCGCGCCCCTGGCGTCGGTTCGGGACAGCGGGGGCGTCGAGATCGTCGAGATCGACCTGGAGCAGGCCCGACGGGTGGTCCGGACCCGCTCCGAGCCCCGGTGGAGCGTCGGGGCAGGAGGCGACGACGACGGGGAGCAGCCCGCCCTGCACCGGGTCGTGGACGCCGTGTTCCTGGACGACGGCACGGTGGCCATCGCAGAGGCCTCCACCCAGGAGATCGTCCTGGCCGATCCGGAGACCGGCTCCCATAGACGGATCGGCGGCGAGGGCGACGGGCCCGCCGAGTTCCGGGGCCTCTCCCGGCTCCATCCGGAGGGCCCGGACCGGATCGGCGCCTGGGACGCCGACCGCCTCCGGTACGCCGTCCTGACCCTGGACGGGGAGCTCGTCTCCGAGCGGTCGGCACCCCGAATCGACGTGGGTCGGGCGGGCCGCCGCTTCTTCTCCCTGGCCGACGGGCGCTTCATCCTTTTCCACCTCTCGACGTTTCCCGATGAGCCGGCGCCTCGAGGGCGCCGGGGTCGGGCGCCCGTCGTGCTGGTGGACGGGGAGCGGATCGACACGCTGGACATGGTCCCGGGCCGGGCCACCTTTCGCGGCGAGCGGGGCATGGGCGCGGTTCCCTTCGGAGCCACCAGCGAAGTGGAACTGGCGGACGACGGTCTCTGGATCGGCGACACGGACGCCCGGGCCGTGGAGAAGTGGGGCCTCGACGGCGAGCTCCGGCGTATCGTCCGCTGGCGCTTCGAGCGGTCCCGGGAGCTGACACCGGCCCGCATCGACTCCTTCGTGGAGGCGGCCGTGTCGACGGCGCCGGAGGCCGCCAGGCCCCGAGCCCGGGAGATGGCCCGCTCCTTCCCCTTTCCCGACCGGGAACCGGCCTTCGGCTCGCTGCTGGTGGACGAAGCGGACCGGCTCTGGATCGGCGAGTTCGTCGATCCCGAGGTCGAGATGCTCCAGTCCGAGCCGTGGCCCGCCCGACAGTGGCTCGTCGTCGACGACAGGGGTCGGCCCCTGGGGATGGCCACGACGCCCGCGGGTCTGGAGGCGACCCGGATCGGCCGGGACTGGGTGCTGGGGGTCCACCGAGACTCCCTGGGCGTCGAGACGGTCCGCCTCCACGACATGGGAGTCCGCTGAACCCGTGAGGTGGCTCCTTTACGGTGCCTACGGATACACCGGCCGGCTGATCGCCGAGCGGGCCGTGGAGCGGGGCCACCGGCCCGTCCTGGCGGGACGGAGGCGTCGACGGGTGGAGGCCATAGGCGAGCGCCTCGGGCTGCCTTACCGGGCCTTCGGCCTGGACGAGCCCGGGGCGCTGCGACGGGGCCTGGAGGACGTCGACCTGGTCGTCCACGCCGCCGGCCCCTTCTCCCGGACCGCCGAGCCCATGCAGGAGGCCTGCATCGGGACGGGGTGCCACTACCTGGACATCACCGGAGAGGTCCCGGTCTTCGAGCACGCCTTCGGGCTCGACGGTCGCGCCCGGGAGGCCGGTGTGCTTCTCCTCCCGGGAGTCGGCTTCGACGTGGTTCCCACCGACTGCGCCGCGGTCCGGGCCGCCGGGCGCGTGGGGGGCGCCTCCCGGCTGGAGATCGCTTTCGTCAGCGGCACCGGCCCCAGCCCCGGCACCCTGAAGACCCAGATCGAAGGGGTGTCCCGCCCGTCGCTGATCCGCCGACAGGGAGCGCTCGTGGAGGTGCCCCAGGGCTCCATCGTCCGGGAGGTGCCCTTCTCGGATCGGACCCGGACCGCCATCTGCATTCCCTGGGGCGACCTGAGCACCGCGTACCGCTCCACCGGGATTCCCAACATCCGGACGTACATGGCGGCGCCGGCCTGGCTGGGCGGAGTGGCCCGGGCCGCCACGCCCCTCCTGAGACTCGGGCTCCTCCGCCGCGGGATCGAGCTCTTCGTGGACGCCTTCTTCCGGGGCCCCGATCCCGACGACCGCCGTGAGGCCCGTTCCCGGATCTGGGTCCGGGCCGCCGGCGGCACCGGAGAGCCGGCGGTGGTCGAGTACGTTCTCCCGGGCGGCTACACCTTCACGGCCCGGAGCGCGGTGGCGGCGGTGGAGTGGATCCGGGAGGGACGGACCCGGGAGGAGCCCTCGGGGACGACCACGCCCGGGCTCCTCTTCGGCGAGGACTTCGTCGACGGGATCGACGGCGCGGGGCGGGTCACGCCGTGAGGGGCTCGGGCGCCGGACCGGCCCGGCGGGGTGGACGACGGCTCGGGGGGATGACAGAGTTCAGGGCATGAGCGCCACCGAGATCGTCTGGCCCGAGGCCGCCGAGGCTCTCCGGGAGGACCCCGCCTTCGGTCCCCTGGTCCGGAAGGTGGGACCGGTCCGGATGGAGGTCCTGAGCGGCACCCACTTCGAGGGCCTGGTCCGGAGCATCGTCTACCAGCAGCTCGCCGGAGCCGCGGCCGCCACCATCCACGGCCGGGTTCGAGAGGCCCTCGACGGCCGGGTCACCCCCGCCACGGTCCTGGCCGCGTCCGAAGAAGCCCTCCGGGGCGCCGGTCTGTCGGCGAGCAAGCTGCGGGCGATCCGGGAGCTCGCCGCGGCGGTGGAGGAGGGGACGCTGCCCCTGGACGAGCTCCCGGAGATGCCGAACCAGGAGGTGGAGCGGCACCTGACCGGGGTGTGGGGCATCGGCGCCTGGACCGCCCACATGTTCCTCCTCTTCCGCCTGCGTCGCCCGGACATCTGGCCGGTGGGGGATCTCGGCGTCCGCAAGGGCTGGGCCCTGGTCCAGGGCAGCTCGGAGGCGCCGGACGCCGGAGAGCTCGCGCCCCTGGGGGAGCCGTACCGTCCCTGGCGAAGCGCCGTGGCCTGGTACTGCTGGCGGGCCGCCGACACGGCGACGCCCGACTGACCGAGGCTCCGGTGGGCGAGTCGCTCAAGACCCGGCTCCTCCGCTGGGTCTTCAACTTCTTCCCGGCCTACCGGGGAACCGGGGCCCGGGTCACCTACATCGCCGACGACTTCCGGGAGGTGCGGATCCGCCTCCCCCTGAGCTGGCGGACCCGGAACTACGTCGGCACGATCTTCGGCGGGAGCATGTACGCCGCCGTCGATCCCTTCTACATGATCATGCTCATCAGGAACCTGGGCGACGACTACGAGGTCTGGGACAAGGCCGCCCGGATCCGCTTCCGCCGGCCGGGGAGGGACACTCTCTACGCCCGCTTCACCCTGTCGGCCGCCGAGCTCGACGAGATCCGCAGGGAGGTGGCGGAGTCCGGCCGGACCGATCGGACGTACTCCGTCGAGCTCACCGACGAGGACGGCGAGGTCCACGCCTCCGTGGAGAAGACCGTCCACGTCCGGAATGCGTCGGCCGGAACAGGCTCCCGGGGCCGAGGTTAGCCAGAGACGAGCGGGGCGGCTGACGAGCGGTCGGACGAGGAGGACCGGTGGCTGACGGGAATCGGGCGGAGCGCTATCGCTGGTACGCGACGGCCCTGGCCCGGGAGCTCGGTGCGGCAGGGGACCCGGAGCCGGTGGGGGAAGCGATGAACCGTTTCCGGGTGACGCTGGACGGGGAGCCGGCGACCGTCGAGGTCGCCGAGCTGGTGAGCCGGCCTCCGGATGCCGGTCGCACCCGTGAGACGGTCCGGGCCTACCGGGCCGGAATCGCCCGGGCTGCCCGGGAGGCGTGGCTCTCGACGTCCGAGCGTCCCCACGTCGAGGCGTGGATCGCCTTCGGCGAATACGAACAGTCCACGGCGGGGCGGGACCGGACGGAGATCGGGGAGCGGGTCGCGGCGCTCGTGGCGGCCCACCTGCCGGCGGAGGGGACCACGACCGCGGTCCTCCCCAGCATGGACGACGACGTCTCCTTTCCCCTGGGCCTGGCCTCGGTGACGGTGGCCCGCTATCCGACGTTCACCGACTCGTACTGGCGGGGGGGCGACGCCCCGCCGGTGCCGGATCTCGACGCCGACGCTCTCCAGGACGCCGTGAGCACCCCGGAGGCCGCCGCCGACGGACGGAGGCTCCGGCTCCTGGTCGCCGGGGGTCCCGGCATCGTGTCGGTGGACGTTCCGGAGGTGGCGGGCGACCTCGACCCCGGGGGCTTCGACGGGGTCCACCTCCTGGATCCCGGCACGGGATCGGTGCGACGCCTGGTGGGGGACTGACGATCTCGCCGGAGGAGAAGCTCGAGCCCGCCTGCCCGCTGACGGACTGGAACGAAGGGAGGAAGAGCCGATGAAGATCGCCGTGATCGGTGGAACCGGAACGATCGGGAGCGCCGTGGTCGAGGCGCTGAGGGAGAATCACGACGTCGTGGCCGTGGGGCGGACCAGCGGAGAGCTCCAGGCCGACATGACGTCCCGGGAGTCGCTCCGGGCCCTCTATCGCGAGCTCCGCCCCCTCGACGGGGTGGTGACCGCGGCCGGCGACGCGAGCTTCGGGTCCCTGGACGAGCTCTCGGACGAAGATTTCGCCCTCGGCTTCCGGAGCAAGCTCATGGGGCAGATCAACTCGGTTCGGGAGGGGATGGAGCACGTGGCCGACGACGGCTCCTTCACCCTGACCAGCGGGATCCTGGCGGCCGAGCCCACCGAGGGGAGCGCGGCGATCAGCCCGGTGAACGCGGGCGTGGAAGCTTTCGCCCGGGCCGCGGCCCTGGAGCTTCCCGGAAGTCGGCGGATCAACGTCGTCAGCCCGCCCTGGATCGCCGAGACCCTCGAGGCCATGGGTCGGGATCCGTCCGCCGGGCTTCCCGCCGCCACGGTGGCCCGGGCCTACGTGGAGAGCGTGGAGGGCGAGAGGACCGGAGAGGTCCTGGACGCCCGGGAGTTCGCCTGACGGCTCGGGAGGGCTGGGGCGCGGACGATTCCCGGGAAGGGGCCCGGCGAGGAAACGCTCCGGGGCTGGGGAGCCGACGAGCGGCCCCGGGGTAGCGAGGAGGTCGAAGACGCATCAACCGAGCGACGGAGAGAGCATGGCTGTGAGCGAGGCGACGCTGGGCGGTGGGTGCTTCTGGTGCCTGGAGGCGGTCTACCAGAGGGTCCGGGGCGTGGAGGACGTGGTCTCGGGATACGCCGGAGGGCACGCGGAGGAGCCCACCTACCGGGAGGTCTGCTCCGGCAGCACCGGCCACGCCGAGGTGGTGCGCCTCCGCTTCGACCCCGAGGTCGTCTCGTATCGGGACCTGCTGGAGATCTTCTTCACGATCCACGACCCGACGACCCGAGACCGCCAGGGCGCCGACGTCGGCCCCCAGTACCGTTCGATCGTCCTCCCCCACGACGACGAGCAGCGGCGGGTGGCGGAGGAGGTCATGGAGGCGCTGGAGGAGGAGGGCGTCTTCGACGACCCGCTGGTCACCGAGGTCGAGCCCCTGGAGACCTTCTACCCGGCCGAGGACCACCACCAGGACTACTTCAGCAAGAACCCGGACCAGCCCTACTGCCAGGCCGTGGTCGCCCCCAAGGTGGCCAAACTCCGCTCGAAGCACCGGGAGAAGCTGGCCGAGACCGCCCCCGCCCCGGGCGACGCCGGTCAACGCTGAGACCGGTCGGTTCGTCCTGACAGGGTGAGGGCGGGGCGCGTCCCCGCCCCCTCGACGCACCTTCCGCTCCCGATCTCCGCCTCCATGCCGCCGACCTCCTTCGCCGGTCTCCGGACCGTCACGGCCGCTTTTCTCGCCACCCTTCTCCTGGCCTCCGGGCCGAGCGCCGCCGCCCAGGAAGGAGCGGCCGGGCAGGGGACCGCCGAGGCCCTGAGGGTCTTCATCGACTGCGAGACCTGGCCGTGCGACACCCGGTACTTCCGGACCGAGATCACCTTCGTCAACTGGGTCCGGATCCGGGAGGAAGCCGACGTCCACGTGATCCTGACGGGACAGCGGACCGGCGGGGGAGGCCGGGAGTTCGTCCTGGACTTCATCGGCCTCGACGGGCTCGAGGGGACCGACGACCAGCTCACCCACTCCGCGTCCCGGACCGACACGGAGGACGAGCGGCTCGCCGGCGTCACCCGGACGCTCGCCATCGGGCTGGCCCGCTTCGCGGCCCTCGCGGGTCGGACGGAGACGGTGCGGGTCGAGGCCGCCGAGTCGACTCCGGTGGAAGCCGGGGAGATGTCCCCTCCGGGTCGCCAGGGCGAGGTGGACGACCCCTGGGACTACTGGGTCTTCAGCGCTGGGTTGAACGGCAGCATCCGGGGCGAGGAGCGCCAGTCCTCCCGGCGCCTCGGGGGTCGCCTGAGCGCCGACCGGACGACCGAGGTCTGGAAGCTCTCCGCCGACGTCTTCGGCAACTGGAGCCGCCAGGAGTTCGAGCTCAACGACTCCACCACCTTCGTGAACTCCTCCCGGAGCTGGCTCGCCCGGACCCGGATCGTCTACGGCATGGCCGACCTCTGGTCCCTGGCCGTCCAGGGTGGGGCGTCGGCCTCGACCTTCGTGAACCAGGACCTGAGCGCCCAAATCGGGGCCGGCGTCGAGTACTCGCTTCTGCCCTACGCCGAGGCGACCCGGCGGCGGGTCACCGCGTCGTACCTCCTCTTCCTCCGCTACAACGACTACGAGGAAGAGACGATCTTCGGCGAGCTGTCGGAGACGCTGCCGCAGCACGCCGTCGAGCTGGCCTTGGACTTCCGCCAGCCCTGGGGCGAAGCGGGCGTCGGGATCGAAGCATCCCAGTACCTCCACGACACGTCGAAGAACCGGCTCTCCCTGGACGGCGACCTGGAGTTCCGGGTCTACCGGGGGCTCTCCCTGGACTTCGACGGCCGGATCTCGTGGATCCGGGACCAGATCTTCCTGCCCAAGGAGGGCGCCTCGGACGAGGAGATCCTCACCCGCCGGCGGCAGCTCGCGACGAACTTCGACTACCGCTTCTCCACGGGATTCAGCCTCTCCTTCGGCTCGATCTACAACAACGTGGTCAACAACCGCTTCCGGGGCGGCTTCTTCTGATCCCGGTCGCGCCGGGAGTGTAGGAGCGGGACGAGCCCCTCTCCCTTCATCTCATTGCAGCCGGGAGCGAGCATGGACTTCGACCTCCGCAGCTCCGCCTTCGACGACGGCGACCCGATCCCCCGGACGTTCTCCTGCGACGGAGACGACGTCTCGCCGGCCCTGGCCTGGAGCGGGGCGCCGGACGGGGTGGAGAGCTTCGTCCTGATCATGGACGACCCCGACGCGCCGGCCGGGACCTGGGTCCACTGGGTCGTCTACGACATCCCGGCGGGCGTCCGGGAGCTCGACGAGGACGTCCCGCCCCGGACGGTGCTCCCCGGGGGCGGGACCCACGGGGAGAACAGCTGGGGAAAGCTGGGTTACGGGGGACCGTGCCCGCCGAGCGGCACCCACCGCTACGTCTTCAAGCTCTACGCCCTGGACGCCCGCCTCGGCCTCGACCCGGGCGCCCGGAAGCGGCGGGTCCTGGAGACGATGGAGGGCCACGTCCTCGACGAGACCCGGCTCGTCGGAGAGTACACCGCCGTGGAAGAGGAGTAGCGCTCGGCCCCGGGACCCGACCGGCCGGGCCTTCCGGTAGCCTCCGGCCGCGGGGACCTTATCTTGTGAGGCGTCGTCCCCCCTTTTTCAGCGATCGGCCACAGGAGCGAGCGCGTGCTCAAAGCCGGGATCTTTCTCGACGTCGAGAACCTGACCCGAAACGGTGGCTACGGCATGCGCTTCCGGACGGTGAAGGAGCTGGTGGAGGCCCAGGGCGGGGAGGTGCTCCGGGCCAACGCCTACATGGCCGTCGACGAGGAGCGGGAGGCCGAGGATCCGGAGTTCCGGAAGAAGAAGCAGAACTACCGTGACCGGGTGCGGCGGGAAGGCTTCCACCTGGTGTTGAAGGAAGTCCGCCGCTACCGGAACGCCGACGGCGAGGTCGTGACCAAGGCGAACTCCGATCTGGACCTGGCCGTGGACGCCCTCCTCCAGGCGGACAACCTGGACTACATCCTCCTGGGCTCCGGCGACGGAGACTTCCTGCGCCTGGTACGGGCGCTGCAGAACCGGGGGAAGCGGGTGGACCTCCTCTCCTTCTCGAACACGAGCGGACGTCTTCGCCGGGACGTGGACTACCACTTCTCCGGCTACCTCATGCCCGGCATCCTCCCCGAAGAGGCGGGCGAGGAGGCCCCGAAGAGGGGGATCATGCACGCCGTCAACGAAGAGAAGGGCTTCGGCTTCCTGACCCACTGGACGGGCCTGGGGGTGGACGACGTCCGGGACGACATCTTCCTCCACATCAGCGACCTGGAGGACCCCCGGGGTCACCCCGTCTCCAACGACCGGTTCGCCCGGCTCAAGGACGACCAGAGCGTGGTGGAGTTCGAGCTCGAGCCCCAGGAGGAGGGGAAGGTGAAGGCCGCGAACGCCCGGATCTTCGAGCCTTCCTTCTGAGACGACGGGCTCACCGGTCGAGCATCCCCGAAACACAGGGAGAGCGGGATGGGACGACATTCCGAAGGCGGTGTGGGAGCGCCCGGCGGGGGCTCTCTGGAGGCCATCTGGATCAAGCGGGAGCGGAAGGCCCCCATGGACCCGGTCGAGGAGGCCGAGGTCGTCGAGGGCCACGGGCTGGCCGGCAACGTGGAGCAGGCGAGCCGTCGCCAGGTCACGATCCTGAGCGCCGGGGCCTGGCGGGACGCCGTCGACGAGCTCGGGACGGAGGTGGAGCCGGCCGCCCGACGTGCGAACTTCCTGGTCTCGGGGCTGGAGCTGGCGGAGACGGTGGGCCGGGTGCTGACCCTCGGGGACGCGCGGGTCCGGATCGAGGGCGAGACGCTTCCGTGCAGACGGATGGACGAGGCGGAGCCCGGCCTCCAGAAGGCCCTGCGGCCGGAGTGGCGGGGTGGTGTCTTCGGGCGGGTGCTGTCGGGAGGGATCGTCCGGGTCGGTGACCCGGTGACATGGGAGTCGACCCCGGAGTCGTGAACGACGCCACGCTGAGACGGACGCTCGCGGGGGCCGCCGTCGGCGGCTCCCTCTTCGGCGTGATGGCCGTCTACCGGTCTCTGATGGCGGGAGGGCCGCTCCTGGAGTACGCGGGGCCGGTGGCGTTCATGGCCGTCCTGGGGGGCACGGTCGGAGGGCTCGCCGGTCCCCTGGTGGGCGAAGCCTGGACCCGGTGGCGCCGGGACCGGGAAGGAGGAGGGGGGGGCGAGGAGGGCCAAGCGGAGCGGGTGAACGGGGGGCGTCAGCCTCTCTGGGTCAACCTCCTGGCCGGCGTCGCCGTGGGATGGGGCGTGGGAACGGCGTGGGGCCGGATCTGGGTCGGCGTGGCCCTGGGGCTGGTCCTGGCCCTGGCCGCCCGGCGGATCTTCCGGTGACGGAGCGCTGTCCGGCGACGGACGACGCCCCTTCCTGACCTCCTGAGCCCGTGGTCGGGCCCTTCGAGGCCGTCGGGGTGATGAACAACCTCCTCTCCGGGACGGTATTCATCATTGCCTTCCACCGGACGCCGTCGAGCGAGGAGGTCCTGCCATGAGCGACGCCGCGACGTCACCGCGCATCGAGGACGTCTCCTGGGGCAGCATCCGGGTCAGCGACCCCGGGGGGAGCTACAAGGACGCCAAGCTCTTTCCCGGCGGATCCCGCGCCTGGGACTGGAACGAGACGGGCACGGAGCACGTTCCCGGCGTGCAGCGAGCCGACGTCGAGGAGCTGGTGGAGAAGGGAGCCACCACCGTCGTCCTGTCCCGGGGGATGAACCGCCGCCTCCGGGTCCAGGAGAAGACGGTCCGCTGGCTCGAGGAGCAGGGGGTCGAGGTCCACGTGGCCGAGACCGGGGACGCGGTCGAGCTCTACAACCGGCTCCGGGACCGGGACGAGGCCGTGGGAGGGCTCTTCCACACCACCTGCTGAGGGCCGGCCCGCCCGGAGCGCTGGCAGGCCCGGGGCGCCGCACCGCATATTATGCCTGACGCCAGCAGTCGAGGGGACGGGGCCGAGCGCCCGCGCCGGCTCGCTCCTCCACGGACATCCCAGAAATGGAGCCGGACGATGAAGCACCTACCACTCGCCCTCGCCATCGCCCTGGCGGCTACGCCCGCCATCGTCTCGGCCCAGGACGCCGCCGCGATCGCCGAGAAGAAGGCCGAGCACCAGACCCGGCCCGAGGGGTGGCGGATCCTCACCGACGACGTCGAGGCCGACACGGCAGAGATCTACTTCGCCACCATGTCCCCGGGCTTCCACGTCACCACGGGCCCGGCGGGGATCTTCTATCACCAGGACTCCACCGCCACCGGAGACTACCGGGTCGAGGGGACCTTCCACCTCTTCGATCCCGGCAGCAGGAACGAGGCCTACGGTCTCTTCTTCGGGGGGCGCGATCTGGAGGGCTCGTATCAGGCGTACACCTACTTCCTGGTTCGCCGGAGCGGCGAATACCTGATCAAGCGGCGGGTCTCGTCCACCAGCACCGAGACCCTGGTGGGCTGGACGTCCCACGACGCGGTCGTCGGGTGGGACGAGCGGGAGGAGGGGGCTGCCTCGACCGCCAACGCCCTCGCCGTCGAGTCCGTCGGCGACGAGCTCGTCTTCTTCGTGAACGGCCAGGAAGTGGACCGGGTGGCCCGGAGCGGGCTCGCCGTGGACGGCGTCGCGGGAGTCCGCATCAACCACGCGCTGGACGTCCACGTCCAGGGCTTCCGGATCGGCTCACCGTAGGGCCCGGCGCCGGCGTGCTCCAGGGGGCGTCGATCCCGGCCTCCGGGCCCGACGGGATGAGCCGGTGAGTGGCGAGCCGGAGAAGGTGGCCCTGGTCCGGGCCTTCTACGAGTCCGGCTTCGACCCGGACCGCCTGGACGAGTTCCTCCATCCCGACTGCGTCTACCACGGGCCCGACGGCGACGTGGAGGGCATCGAGGCGCTCCGTGCGGCGGCCCGGGAGCTGCACCGGGCCTTTCCGGACCTCCGGCTCGCCGTGGAGGGAGTGCGCGTGGACGGCCCGGAGATCGAGGTCCAGTGGACCCTCCGGGGGACCCACGAGGGCCCCCTCCAGGGGTTCGGGCCCACGGGGCGGAGCGTGGAGATGAGCGGCCGGCACGTGGAGGTGGTCCGGGGCGGCCGGATCGTGGAGCGCTTCGCCGCCGGCGAGAGCGAGAGCCTGGCCCGGGCACTGGCGGCGGCCGGCGAGGACGACGATTTCGACGACGGGGAGGCGAGATGAGCCGGACCACGGAGGGAAGCGGAGACCGGATCCGGGGATGGACGACGATCGTGATCGCCGCGGTCGTCGCCCTGGCCGCCTGCGGGCCGGCCGGGGGGCCGGGAGGCGAGGAGGGGACGGAGGAGGAGCCGACCCCGGCGTGGGAGTGGTCCTATGAGACCATCCGGGACACCGTGGACGCGGTCCGGGCGGGACGGGACCTGACACCGGATCGCTGGCCGGAGGGGGCCCGGGTCGCCGTGCTCCTCTCCTTCGACGTGGACAACGAGACGATCTCCCTTCGCTACGGGGAGCCCACCATCGGCGGGCTCTCCCAGGGTCAGTACGGCGCCCGGGTGGGGCTGGACCGTGTGCTGGAGCTCCTGGACCGCCACGAGATCCCGGCGAGCTTCTTCATCCCGGCCGTCAGCTTGCGCCTGGACCCGACCCAGGCCGAGCGGATCGCGGCTTCGGGCCGCCACGAGTTCGGGATCCACGGGTGGGTCCACGAGCAGAACTCCCAGGTGGACTCGGCCACCGAGCGGGCCCTCGTCGAGCGGGCCATCCGGGAGGTCGAGGAGATCACCGGCGAGCGGCCCGTGGGGTACCGTGCGCCGTCGTGGAACTTCAGCCCGAACACGCTCGGCATCGTCCGGGACCTGGGCTTCCTCTACGACTCGTCGCTCATGGCCGACGACCGGCCGTACGAGATCGACGCCGACGGCGAGCCCACCGGCCTGGTGGAGCTTCCGGTGGACTGGATCCTGGACGACGCGCCCCTCTTCAACCCCCTGGGGGACCGGTACGCCTCACCCCGGGAAGTCCTCCAGGTCTGGAAGGACGAGTTCGACGCCGCCTACGAGGAGGGCACCATCTTCCTCCTGACCATGCACCCCCACATCATCGGCCACCGCTCGCGGATGGTGGCCCTCCGGGAGCTCGTCGAGTACATCCGGGGCCGGGGAGACGTCTGGTTCGCCACCCACCGCCAGGCGGCCGAATACGTCCGGGAGCGGGCGGGGCTCGGAGGGTGAGCCCCGGCAGCGTCAACGCAGGTTGGCGTCCACCATCCGGTCCAGGAAGGCCCGCTCGTCGGCGCGGAGGCTCTCGACCCCCTCCTCCTCGATCCGCTCCAGGAGGGCCTCCACTTCCTCCCGGTTGATCTCGTGGAGGTGCTCCAGGGGAATCGAGCGCCACCGATCGGCCTGTCGCTGATCCTTCACCCCCTTGGCGTCATAGGTGGAGTTCGGCAGCTCGCGCTGCCGCCGCTCGCGCCGGCTCTCCTTGCGCCACTCCCGGAGCTTCAGGTAGCCCAGACCCAGGGCGATTCCGCCCAGGTGCGCGAAGTGGGCCACGCCTCCCTGGCCGCCCGTGATGCCGCTGTAGAGGCTCACCCCCACCAGCATGATCGCGAGCCAGCGGGCCTGGATCGGCAGGACCCCCCAGATGTAGATGTTCTCCCGAGGCCAGTAGTAGGCAAAGGCCATCAGGACCCCGTAGACGGCTCCGGACGCTCCCACCACCGCAGCCCGGGGCTCGAAGAGGAAGGAGAAGAGCGCCCCGCCGAGCCCGCTCAGGAAGTAGAGAGTCAGGAAGCCCCGGCTCCCCAGGCGCTCCTCCAGGCGGGGCCCGAAGAAGAAGAGCCCGATCATGTTGAAGAGCAGGTGGGCGAACCCCGCGTGGACGAACATGTAGGTGATCGCCGTCCACGGTCGGGTCAGGGCCAGGGCGGGGACGAAGGCCAGGAGCCGCCCCAGGAGCGGCTGGGCTCCGGTGAGGAAGAAGACGGCCACGTTGGCGACCAGGA
>CAZMPV010000043.1:0-13173 GCA_964567985.1 uncultured Gemmatimonadaceae bacterium | reverse complement strand
GGGGCGACCAGATCTCGCTGGAATGCGGCCGGGCCAAGTTCAAGCTCAACGGGCTTCCGGCCGACGAGTTCCCGAACCTCCCGGAGATCCACTTCGACGAGGGGTGGAAGGTCCAGGCCGGTGACCTACACCGGTTGATCCATCACACCTCGTTCGCGGTCTCCACCGAGGAGAGTCGGCCGATCCTGAACGGCGTCCTCTGGGAGCTCCGGGACGGGCGCATGCAGATGGTGGCGACCAACGGCCACCGGCTGGCCCGGATGGGTCTGGCCACCGAGGCGTCGAGCGCCCCGAGCGCCGACTTCATCGTGCCGCCGGGGGCGCTGAACCAGGTCGAACGCCTCTTCGAGGACGAGGACGACCTCCAGGTGGCCCGGAACGGCAACCACCTGGGCTTCCGCTCCGGCTCCCGGGAGGTCTACACCCGGCTCATCGAGGGGACCTATCCGAACTACGAGCAGGTCATCCCCAAGGACAACGACAAGCACGCCCGGATCGAGAAGGGTGGGCTCGAATCGGCGGTGCGGCGGATGGCGGTGGTGGCCAGCGACCAGACCCACCGGATCCGCCTCAAGTTCGAGCCGGACCGGGTCCACCTGAACGTGCTGACGCCCGACCTCGGCGAGGGGCACGACGAGCTCGAGCTCGACTACGACGGCGAGGAGCTCGAGATCGGCTTCAACGCCAACTACCTCCTCGAGGTGCTTCGCTACATGCCCACCGACGAGGTGAAGATGAGCTTCAAGGCGCCGGAGCGGGCGGCGACGCTGGAGCCGATCTCCGCCGACGGGGAGGACGACCTGGACTACCTCTGCCTGGTGATGCCGCTCCGGCTGCTCGACTAGGGACGCGCAGCGTCGCCGCCCGCTTCGGCCAGGAGCTCCGAGGCGGTGAAGGCGACGAGGACGGGCAGACCCACGGACTCGATCCGATCCCTGCCCCCTTCCTCGCGGTCGACGAGGACGAGCACGCCCACCACCTCGGCGCCGAACTCCCGGACCGCCTCCACCGCCGTGAGCGCGCTGCTCCCGGTGGTCATCGTGTCTTCGACGATCAGGGCCCGTGCCGTGGTGGGCAGGCCGCCCTCGATACGGCGGCCCGTGCCGTGGTCCTTCGCCTGCTTCCGGACCGTGAAGCCGTCCAGGGGGTGTCCCCGGTGGGCGCTCTCGTGGGAGATGGCGTAGGTGACGGGGTCGGCGCCCAGGGTGAGGCCACCGACGTGGGAGGGCGCCAGACCGCTCTCCTCGACGAGGTCGGAGCACACCCGCCCGACCAGGAGCTGGCCCCGGGCGGACATCGTGGTCCGCCGGGCGTCCACGTAGTACGGCGAACGGGCGCCGCTGGAGAGGGTAAAATCTCCGAGCTCGAGGGAGCGCTCGACCAGGAGTGACAGGAGTTGGCGCCGGTCGGTCATGGGGAGGATGATCCCCGGCCCCCGGGCTTCCGTCAAGTCGGAGCGAAGAGAATGGGTGGATACGACACAGATACCGTGAGGTCGGTGGCCCGGGGGCTCGCTCTGCCCCTGGTCCTCCTGCTGTCGGTCGCCTGCGCGGACGGGGGCACCGACCCGGATACCCTCCGGTTCGGGCAGGTGGGCGAGGTGCAGATCGAGGTGACCACGCCGATCGGCGCCCGGGACCGGGGCACCGTCCGCCAGGTCCTGGTCTGGGCCTCGGACGGGCCCTGGGAGCTCACCGAGACGATCTCCTACCGGGGGCTTCGGGGCGACGTGGACGTCCGGCCCAGCCAGGGCAATCCGGGCACCTTCGCCTCGGCGTACGCCTCGCTGATCACCCTGGTCAACGAGAGCTCGGGGGTGAAGCTCTTCACCGAAGAGGTCGCCCAGGACCTGGACCCGGAGTGCGGGCCGGCCCGGACGCGGGTGGACTTCCGGATCCGGGACGAGAGCCGGGGGGCCACGGCCGACTGGACCCGCTGCACCACCGGCACGCTGGAGAGCCTGTCGCCCGAGGCCGCACGGCCCGACGCCGGAGCGGTCCGGGTGATCCAGGCGGCGCTCCTGGCCCGGGACTTCTCCCTGGGCGAGGACTTCCGCTCGGTCTACCACGGGAGCGTGCCCTTCGGCACCCTGGACCGGGGCTCCGACTCCGGCGCCAACCTCCCCGGGCCCCGGGCCTTCGTCGGAAGGCAGGGCCGGGCTCCGGGCGACTGGCTCCCGTTCTGGATCCAGCACACCGGCGGCGACGACACCCCACCCGAGGTGGACTGGAGCGAGGAGATGGTGATCGCCGGGGCGGTGGGCGTCCGGGAAGAGGCCGGCGACAGCGTCGAGGTCCGGAAGATCCTCTCGGTGGACCGGGGCTCGCTGGTGGAGATCTGGGAGCGGGTCCCGGGCAACTTCTGCTCGCCGGCAGATCTGACCCACGTGCCCTTCCACATCGTGGTGGCTCCCCGGACCCCCAATCCGATCCGCTTCGGGGACATCCGGGTCGAGCAGGTCCCCTGCGGGATCTAGCATGTCCCTCCGCCGCCAGTTCGTCCTCGTCTTCGTCGCCTTCTCGGTGGTCATCACAGGCGTCGGCGGTTGGGTCGCGTGGCGCCACACGAGCCGGACCCTCGAGGAGGAGATGAACGATCGCCTCACCTGGGTGGCGGGGGCGGCGGCCGAGGTGGGCCTCCAGGCGAGCATCGTCCAGAACTTCCAGCCCGGCGACGAGGGCACGCTCGTGTGGAGGGGCGTCCAGGAGCGGATCCGCCGCCTCCGGCGCTACGTCTCCGACGCCTACATCTTCCGGCGGAATCGCACGGCCCTGGTCACCACCGCCGACCCCGACTCGATCCCCGTGGGCACCCCGCTGCGCTGGCTCGACACGTACTCGGAGACCCTCTCGAGGGCGTGGAGCCGGGGCGAGGCGTCGTCGCCCCTCTTCCAGGGCGTGGACGGCGAGTGGTACAAGTACGGCTTCGTCCAGCTCGAGCAGTCCGACGCCATGCTCGGCGTCCGCATGCGGGCCGACTTCCTGGAGCCCCTGAACCGCTTCCGGCGCTCGATCCTGGTGGGCTCGATCGCCGCGGCGGTGGTGGCAGCGCTCCTGGCCGCGTACCTCGCGACCAACGTGACCGGCCCGCTGAACCGGCTCAGCCGGGTGGCGCTCCGGATCCAGCGGGGACACTGGGACGAGCCGGTGAGCGTGGAGCGGGGCGACGAGATCGGCCGGCTCTCGAAGGCGATGGAGCGGATGCGCCAGGGCATCGTCCAGCGGGACGAGCACCTCCGGCTCATGCTGGCCCAGGTCGCCCACGAGATCCGCAATCCCCTGGGCGGCGTGGAGCTCTTCGCCTCGGCTGCGGACGACGCCGACGACCCGGAGGAGCGCCGGCGCCTCCTGGACCGGGTGCGCTCCGAGGTGAAGGCGCTGAACGTGATCATCAACGAATTCCTCACCTTCGCACGGCCCCTGGAGCCGGACCGGAAGATCCACGACCTCCGGGAGCCGATCCGGAGCGCCGCCGAGCTGGTGGAGCTCGAGATGGCCCGGGAGGGCGGATCCCTCGACGTGGAGCTGCCCGACGAGCCGCTCATGGCCAGGGCCGACCCGGATCACGTGAAGCGGGTGGTGCTGAACCTGCTGCGCAACGCCCGGGAGGCCGGGGAGCGGGTGGCGATCCGGGGAGAGGCCGCCCGGGGCGAGGTCGTGCTCTCGGTCCGGGACGACGGCCCGGGGGTGCCCGAGGAGTTCCGGGACCGGATCTTCGAGCCCTTCGTCACCGACAAGGAACAGGGCGCCGGACTGGGCCTGGCGATCGTGCGCCGGATCACCGAGGCGAACGGCGGGAGGGTCGAGCTGTATCACGATGAGGATTCCGCCCCCGACGAAGCTGTTGGGGAAGGGGCGGAATTCCGGGTATATTTCAGTGGTGCGGAAGAGTTTTCCGCATCCCGGGCGTCCGCGCCCGCCGTGAACAGCTAGCAAGCACACTATGGCTCAGGTCCTCATCATCGACGATCACAGCTCGGTCCGGGAAGGGCTCGAGCTCCTCCTCCGGAAGCGCGACCACCGGACCCTCTCGGCGACGAGCGGGAAGGAGGGCCTCGCGCTCCTGGAGGACGAGGGCGCGGATCTGGTCATCACCGACCTCAAGATGGCCGAGGTGGACGGGATCGAGGTCCTGCGGCGAATCAAGGACGCCAGCCCCGAGACCGACGTTCTGGTGATCACGGCCTACGGCACGATCGAGAAGGCGGTCGAGGCGATGAAGCTCGGGGCTGCCGACTTCATCACCAAGCCCTTCTCCTCCGAAGAGTTCGGGGTGAAGATCGACCGGCTGCTCAGCGACCGGGCCGAGCGGGAGCGCCTGCGAAAGGAGAACGTCGCCCTCCGGGTCGAGAACACCTACCTGAAGGAAGGCGCGGACGCCCGCTACGGGGAGCTCGTCGGCGACTCGGAGCCCATGCAGGAGGTCTTCCGCTGGATCGAGCGGGTGGCCCGGAGCGAGTCGACGGTGATGGTCTACGGGGAATCCGGGACCGGAAAGGAGCTGGTGGCCCGGGCGATCCACGCCAGCTCTCCCCGACAGGACGGCCCCTTCGTACGGGTGAACTGCGGGGCGCTCTCGGAGAGCCTGCTCGACTCGGAGCTCTTCGGCCACGAGAAGGGCGCGTTCACCGGGGCGGAGCGGCAGCGCCGGGGCCGCTTCGAGCTGGCCGACGGCGGAACCCTCTTCCTGGACGAGATCTCCACGATCTCGCCGGCCACCCAGGTCCGGCTCCTCCGGGTACTCCAGGAGCGGGAGCTCGAGCGGGTCGGGGGCGAGGAGACGATTCCCGTGGACGTGCGGATCATCGCCGCTACGAACAGCGATCCCGACGAGCTCCTGAACGGCGCCGGCTTCCGGGAGGACCTCTTCTACCGCCTCCACGTCGTGCCGATCACGCTGCCGCCGCTCCGGGAGCGGAAGTCCGACATTTCCCTCCTCACCCAGCACTTCGTCGAGAAGCTCCGGGACCGGACCTGCTCCCCGGTCCGGGAGGTGAGCGAGGAGGCGATCGAGCGCCTCGAGGGCTACGACTGGCCTGGCAACGTCCGGGAGCTGGAGAACGTCGTGGAGCGGGCCCTGGTGCTCGCCGACGGCGAGCGGCTGGAGTCCGACGATCTGCCCATGCTGCCCCAGGGGAGCGGCGAGCCCGCGGCCGTGGCCCGGGCCGAGAGCGGCGACGACTTCCCCACCGGAGGCCTCGACCTGAACCAGGCCGTGGAGGGGATGGAGGAGAAGCTCCTGCGCCAGGCCCTGGAAGAGGCCGAGGGCGTGAAGGCCGAGGCGGCCCGGCTCCTGGGCCTCAAGCCCAGCGCGCTCTACTACAAGCTCGAGAAATACGGCATCGAGACGTGAATCCGTGGACTCCGCGCCGACCCTTACCTTCCGGACCGCGAGGATGGCTCCTCGGGGTCGTGGTCGGCGTGGGGCTCCTCACCGGGGCTGACGCGCCGCTTCCCGCGCAGCAGCTTTCCGAGATCGTCGCCGAGCGGGAGCTCGAATTCCGGTCGGCCGAGTCCGCCCACGAGTCCGCCGTCGACGCCCGCAGCGCCGCCGAGCGGCGGTTCAGCCGGGCGCTCCAGGAGATCGAGGCGGCCCGGGAGAGTGACGACGAGAGACGGATGGAGGCCGCCTACGCCCGGGCCCAGCAGCAGGCCGTGGAGCTCCAGTCCCTGGAGCAGCGGGTCCGCCAGACCGCCCAGCGCCTGGACGAGGCCCGGGAGTCGCTCCTGGACGTCCTCGACCGGCGACTGGAGTCCCTCGTCTCGGAGCTGGGCGCGACCCCCGATCCGGGCCGGCAGGAAGAGATCGCGGCCCTGATCCGGAACCTCCGGACCCGGGTCGAGGAGGTCGAGCGGGCCGGCGAGTTCACCGAGGAGGTTCGGCTCGCCGCCCTCCCCGAGGTCACCTTCGACCCCCGGGACGGCCCGGTGGAGCTCCGGTGGAAGGCCGAGCTCCTGCAGCGGAGGGCCTCCCAATACGAGGAGCGGATCGCGGAGATCGACGAGCAGATCGGGGAGCTGCGCCGTCGGCAGCGGAGGGACCGGAACCTCCAGGACCTCCTGGCCGGGATCGAGCGCTTCGACGACAACCAGATGCCGGTGGGACCGCCCCGGGAGACCCGGGATCCCGAGACCGGCTCGGTCGATCCGGACGAGTCCGAGGCCGGGGACACCACCGCCGCTTCGGGCGGCGAGATGACCCTCGAGGAGCGCATCGAGAGCCTCCAGGTGCTCCGGGAGCGGATCGAGACCCACCGGGAGCAGGTCCTGATCCAGGCCCGGCAGTTCCGCGAGCGGGCGCAGGAGATCTCGTGAAAAGACCCGGCGTCGGACCGCGCGTCCTCGTCCTCGTCGCCGTCCTCGCCCTCGTGGGCGCCGGGCCGGCGTCCGGCCAGGTCACGTGGCGTGACCTGGTGGTGACGGCGGGCGCGTCGATCGAAGGGTACGAGGGCAACCTCTCGGCGGTGACGGTGCCCCTGGTGGATTCCACCGATCGCGCGGCCGCGGCCGTCGGCGAGTTCGGCGTTCGGGGCGGCGTCCTCCTCCTCGACCGGGAGTCCAGCGCTCTCAGCTTCGACTTCGACACCGGCCTGCGGCAGTTCGCCGCGGCCGGGTTCGAGGTCCGGGACTACGCGCCCCGGGAGTGGGTCGGCACCGGTACCCTGGAGTACAGTCGGCGTCTGGAAGGGTCCGGCGTGCTGACGGCCCGGACCCGGCTCCGGGGTCGCTGGGTCGAGGACCGGCCTCCCATGCCGCTATTCATCCATCCGGGCTACCGCTCCCTTTCCGGCGCCGTCACGTACCTCTCCCGGCCCGTCCAGGGCGTTCGCATCGACGCCAGGCTCTCGGCCGAGGGCAGCGACTACCGGGCGCCGGACGCGATTCCCCAGCTCGACCTCCTGGACCGCAGGTCCTGGGGCGGGGAGGTGGGGGCCGAGTGGGGCCGGGACTGGTCGGTGCGCTTCTACGGCGCGTTCCGCTCCAGCCGCTATCCGGAGCAGGGCACCTTCGATCCGGACGACCCCTTCCGTCGGGACCGGGCCTTCCGGGCCGGGGCCACGTGGACGCTCCGATCCTCGATCGTGGCGCAGCTCGGGGTGGAGGGCACCCTGAACCGTTCGAACTCGAACCGCCCCGAGTACGACGCCGTCAGCGCCCGCGCCCTGCTCTCGGCCCCGCTGCCCGGGGACTTCGGCCTGGACCTCTACGGGGTCCTCACCGCGAAGAGCTACATCCACGAGACCGACTTCGCCCGGCTGGTCCCGGGCGAGGAGGCCGACAACGCTTCCGTGGTCTACGTCTCCCTGACCCGGCCCCTGACGTCGGAGCTGGACGGGGCCGTCCGAGTGGGCTGGACCCGGGCCGAGACCGACATCGGCGAGTCCTACTTCCGGCGCTTCGGGGCCACCTTCCTGATGCACTACCGGCCCTGATCGCCCACCCCCTCTTCTCGGGGCCCGGCCGCGGCCCAGGCCAGGAAGCGCCCGTGGTGGGAGAGGGAGACGTCCCACTCCGAAGGCCGGCCCCTGACCCGGAGCTCCGGCGGCGTTCGGCCCGGGGGCCCGTCCGGACAGACGATCTCCAGGGCACTCTCCTCGACGCCGAGGAGGCGGCCGAGTCCCCGGCGAGCCGCCAGGCGGACCAGGGCCGACTCCGGGCCGTGGATCGACGCCCACTCGCGCTCCGTGAAGCGGTCCCGGAGAGACGCTCGCCAGTCCCCGCTCTCCCGCTCGTCGCGTCGGCGGAAGGGGCGGATGGTGCGATGCAGGCTCGCCGGCGCGTCTCCGGCCGGGTCGTGCCACGCCACCACGTGGACCCGGTCGGGGGCCGGCTCCGCCCGGAAGGGGATCTCGCTCCCCTGGTAGCGGACCCGGCCCCGGACCTCGGCCGACGGGTCGCCGGGCTCCTCGGCCCGGACCCCGAACGCCCTGTGCTCGAAGACCGGGGGGCTGCCCGCGAGCTTCGAGGCCACCTTGTACGCCGCTTCCTTGGCGGCCCAGAGGAGCCAGAGCCGGGCGTCGGGGCGGGATGCCGACCGGATGCTCGCGGCCTCCTCGTCGGTGTAGATCCGCCGGACGAAGCGGTCGTCGTCGGCTTTGCCCGGGCAGCGGGGATCCCGCAGGTCCACGATGTCGTTTCCGATCCGGATCACGTGGCACCTCCCGACGTCCCGTCGGGCCCGAGCCCGGGGGTCGGGATCAGGCGGTGCAGGGACGGGGTCGCGCTCTCCAGGCCCGGGAGCACCGCCTCGACCGGCCGGACCGTGAAGCCCCGCTCCTCCAGGAGCTCCCGGACCTCCGGATCGTCCACCACCGCGTCGGTGGTGACGACGTCACCCCCCTGGGACAGGTCCGTGAGGCGGGAGGCGATGTTCACGGTGGTCCCGAAGTAGTCGAGGCGCTCGTTCATCGTGACCGTGAGACAGGGGCCGAAGTGGAGGCCGGCCTTCAAGACCAGGGGGGGGCCGGCCTCGGCCGGCGCCTCCAGCGCCCGCTGTGCCCGGATGAGCGCCCGCACCGCCCCGGCCCGGCTCCGGAAGACGGCCATCACGGCGTCGCCGATCGTCTTCACCACGCTCCCCGCCTCGGGTGAGATCGCCTCCCGGAGGACCGAGAAGTGCTCCCGCACCCGACCGTACGCGGGAGCGTCGCCCATCCGCTCGTACATCCGGGTCGACGCCTTGAGGTCGGTGAAGAGGACGCCGAGGCTGCCCACCGAGAGGAACTCGCCGGTGGCCAGGACTTCCGCGGAGAAGAGGTCCCGGAACTCCTGGAGGGCGGTGACCTCGGCGGCGGTGGCGGCCGTGTCGGTCCAGGCGGTGCGCTCCAGGACGGCCAGGGCCTCCTCGCCGGACGCGTTCTCCACCGTCAGCGTCGCGCCGATCCGGATCCGGTCCGGCTCCGCGCTCCACCCTCCTCGCCCGTAACGGAGCCTGGCCTCGGCCGCTCCGTTCTCGTCGACGGTGAGGAGGGCCGCGGCCGTGGCGTCCAGGCTGCGCATCCGGTGCCGGCCGCCGTCCATCTCCGGGCGGACCGTTCGCTCCTCGCCGGGCTTCAGCAGGAGCTGGGCGGCCACGTGGGGCGTGATCTGGGGGCCCGCCACGCAGTAGTCCGCCTCCTCGATGTCCCGGACGCTCGGGGTCGGCCGGAAGGTCACCTCCACGGCCCTGTCCAGATCCACCGAGAAGTCGATGAGGCAGGTGTCGCAGTGCACGGTTCCGGTGCTCAGGTCCCGGAGCGCGGTCCTGCGCTCCTTCGCGCCGCGGCAGAGCGGACAGAGGATGTCCCAGTGCAGGTCGAGCAGTCCGGTGCGGGTGGCGTGGAGGCAGGCCGAGAGGACGGCCCGTCGCTCCCGGTCCCAGAGCTCGGCCAGGGCGTAGGGCCGGATCCTCTGGAGGGCCCGGGCATCGGCGTCCAGGACGTATCCGACCAGGGGAGCGGCCACTTCCTCCCCCACCCCCCGCTCCACGAGCTTTCGCCCGTGTCGCTCCCGCACGCCAGGCCGCCGCCTCCGGTCCTCCGCTCCGGCCATGTCCGGGGCGCTCTGCCGGGCCAGCTCGGCGTATTCCCGGAAGGCGCGGCCGAAGCGGCTCCGGCTCGCCAGCCCGATGCCCAGGGGCACCGCCACCAGGCCGAAGAGATTCGACGGACGCACGGTGACCTGGTAGCGGAGGTCGGTCCCGCCGTCGCTGTCCGGGCTCAGCTCGGCCCGCACCCGCATCTCGTCCAGCGGCCCCCGGCTGTAGCGCCGGACCACGCCGAAGCTCCGGGGCTGGACCCATTCGAAGGGCAGCTCGACCCACTCGACCGCCATCCCCGCCACCGAGAAGCGAAGGCGCCTGCGCCCGGAAGCGAGCTCCTCGCCGGGCGCCCGGGCGTCCTCGACGGGGGGAAGCCCGGTGTCCTCGTTGAAGCGGTCGGTGTCGGAGGCCAGAGGCCATAGGTCGGCGGGGGGCGCGGACAGGTTCCAGCGCCAGTCGTACTCGAAGACGGGGTAGCGCAAAGGAGGGGTCCTCAGGAGCCCCCGTAGACGATCCGCCAGATGCGGCCCTGCTCGCTGTCGGAGACGTAGAGCGAGCCGTCCGGCCCCACCGTCAGCCCGGTGGGCCGGTACTCCGCTCCTCGGGGGCTCACGTTTCCCCGGGGGAAGCCCTCCGCGAAGACGCTCCACTCCCCGGCGACCTCGCCGTCTACGAAGGGGACGTGGACCACGTTGTAGCCGCCCTGGGGCATGGGAGCCCGGTTCCACGAGCCGTGGAAGGCGATGAAGGCGCTACCCCGGTACGCCTCGGGGAACTGGCTGGCCGTGTAGAAGACGAGCGCGTTCGGCGCCCAGTGGCCCGGGAAGGCCTCGAGCGGCATCTCCTTCTCCGCGCAGCGGCCCACCGTCTCTCCGTCCCCGCCGTACTCCGGGGCCAGGATCTTGGTGTCGCTGTCGTTCTCGTAGTAGCAGTAGGGCCAGCCGTAGTCGTCGCCCTCCCGGACGTGGACGAGCTCCTCTCCCGGGTTCCGCGCGCTGTAGGCCGTGTCGAAGAGCTCGCCCCAGTTCTGGTGGAGCTGGTCCCGGCCGTGGATCGCCCCGTAGAGCTCCTCGGTCTCGGGATGGAGCGTCAGGGCCACGGTGTTGCGCATGCCGGTGGCGAAGCGGACGCCGTCGTCCTGGGTCTGGCCGAGGCTGTCGGCGTGGAAGCGCCAGATCCCGGCCCGGGTCTCGAGCTCGGGGCAGGGGTCCATCCCCGGCGAGCCCGGCGCCCGGTCGTTCTCCTGGCAGCTGTTCGAGGGCGATCCCACGTTCACGAAGAGGTCGCCTTCGGAGTCGATGGCCACGGGCTTGGCCCGGTGGCTCCGCTCGTCGGGCAGCCCCGAGACCACCGTGTCCGGAGGTCCGGCGGGGGTCAGCGATCCCGCGGGCAGGGGATAGCGGAGCACGGCGTCGTCGGTCCCCAGGTAGAGGTAGCCGTCGTGGAGCTGGATCCCGGTGCCGCCGACCGCGCCCCAGCGCTCCACCACGTCGGCCCGGCCGTCGCCGGTGGTGTCCCGGAGGGCGGCGACCCCGTGGTCGGCGTCCTCCGTCGCGCTCAGGGCCACGAAGAGGTCGCCGTCGGGGGCGGCGTCGATGTGCCGGGCCCGACCGACCTCGGCCACCACGATGGCGCAGAAGCCCTCGGGCAGGGAGATGCCGCCGTCGTCGGGCTCGCAGGACTCCACCAGCTCGGCCCGAGCGCCTGGCTCGGGACCGGAGGCGTCCATCTCCCGGCCGTCCTCGTCGCCAGCCTGGCACGAGGCGAAGGCCAGAGAGAGGGCGAAGACGGCGGTGATGCCGACGAAGGGCGCGGCGCGGCGGTTTCCCATGGGTCGTCTCCCGTGCTTGGAGCGTGAAGACGGTGGCGAGCCTCAGAGTGAGCGGACCCCGGCGGACCGGCAAGGGTCCCGGACGTGCCTCGGCCGGAAGTCGGGACCGCTCCGGTCTATCCGGCGGGCCCGGCGAGAAGCGCGTCCCGCACCTCGGCCGGCACCCGCATGGGCCGGCCGTTCTCGTCCACCCACACCCAGACGACCCGGGCCTCGCACACCAGGACCTCCCCTTCGTCGTCGGCGCGGAGCGCCCGCTGGACCACGGCCATGCTGCTCCGGCGGACCTCGTCGACGCGGGTCCGGATGCGGAGCTCATCGCCCAGGCGGGCTTCCTTCCGGTAGTCGGCCTCGAGGCGCACCACGTGGACGCCCCACCCCCGGCCCAGGATGTCCCCGAGCGGATGTCCGACCGCCTCCATGGTCCGGACCCGGGCCTCCTCGAAGTAGTTGAGGTAGACCGCGTGGTTCACGTGGCCGAAGGCGTCCATCTCGTAGCTCCGCACCCGCATCCGGGTCTCGAACCAGGGCCCGGGAGGGCCGGTGGCCCCGGCGCTGTCAGCCATCCGCTCCCGGGGCGGTCTCGAGGCTTCGTCCGTTCAGGACCCGCTGGACCCGGCGGACGAGATCCCGGGGCGAGAAAGGGGTCCGGAGCACCGGGTGGCCGTCGCCCCGCCCCTCCCGGCTCTCCTTGGCCGGGAGGGTGAGGAGAAAGCCGGGAGGGGGCCCTTCCACGGGCTCGATCCGGTCCAGGCGCGGGCCTCCCCCGTCGCCGGCCAGCGTATCGGTCAGAACCAGTTGGACCGGGCCGCTCCACTCCCGGATGAAGGCGGCCGCCTCGGCGGTGGACTCCGCTTCGAGGACGGTGTGGCCTTCCCGCTGGAGCACCCGGCGGACCAGCTTCCGCACGACGGGGTCTTCCTGGTGCACCAGAATCGTACCCTGCTCTTCGTCCCGCCCCCGGGCCGGACCCTCGAACTCGCCTTCCTCGGTCTCGACGGGGAAGAGGATCCGGAAGGTGGAGCCCACGTCCAGCTCGCTCTCGAGCTGCACGTAGCCGCCGCTCTGACGGACGATGCCGTAGACCATGGCGAGGCCCAGGCCGGTGCCCTCGGTCGGCCCCTTCGTGGTGTAGAAGGGCTCGAAGATCTTTTCCCGGGCGTCTTCGGGGATGCCGGTCCCGGTGTCGGTGACCTCGATGTAGGAGTACTCGCCCGGCGGGATCCGGCCACCGCCCTCCTCCCGGGGGACCTGCTCTTCCTCTTCCACCTCCAGGTTGCCGGCGGCGATCCGGAGCTCGCCGCCGTCGGGCATGGCGTCCCGGGCGTTCAGGGCCAGGTTCAACACCACCTGTTGGAGCTGGCTGGCGTCGGCCCGGACGAGGTCGAGGTCGTCCGCGACGTCGATCGTCAGGTCGACGCGCTCGCCCATGAGGCGGGCCAGCATCTCGCCGACCTCCTCGACCACCCGGTCCAGCGTCAGGACCTCGGGCTCCAGGACCTGGCGCCGGCTGAACGCGAGGAGCTGGCTCGTCAGGCTCGCGGCCCGCTTCGCCGCCCGGCGGATCTTGCGGACATCCTCGGCCGCGTCCGGGGGAAGCTGCTCCTCCAAGAGGAGCAGGTCCGCGTGCCCGGAGATGGTGGTGAGCAGGTTGTTGAAGTCGTGAGCGACGCCGCCGGCGAGGCGTCCCACCGCCTCGAGCTTCTGGACCTGCTGGAGCTGCGCGGCGAGCTCCTTCTTCTCGGTGACGTCGATGAGGTGTCCCCGGAGCTCCGTGAGGCGACCCTCGTCGTCGAAGACTCCCCGGACGTTCTCGATCAGGT
>CAZMPV010000042.1:0-13176 GCA_964567985.1 uncultured Gemmatimonadaceae bacterium | reverse complement strand
GGGCCGGACGGTGGACTTCCGGAACGCCATCATCATCATGACCTCGAACATCGGGAGCCACTTCATCCTCGAGGAGACCGGCGAGCGCCCGTGGGAGGAGATCGACGAGCGGGTCCGGAGCGAGCTCCACAGCCACTTCCGGCCGGAGTTCCTCAACCGGATCGACGACGTGATCCTCTATAAGCCCCTGGGCGAGGCGGAGATCCGGAAGATCGTGGACCTCCAGCTCCGGCGTGTGAACGCCCTGGCCCACGACCAGGGCGTGGAGCTCGAGGTGACGGACGAAGCGAAGGATCTGCTGGCCCGGGAGGGCTTCGATCCCGCCTTCGGGGCCCGGCCCCTGAAGCGGACGATCCAGCGGATGGTGCAAAACCCCCTGGCCCTCGTGCTCCTGGAGGAGGACGTGCCCAGGGGCACGACGATCCGGGTCCGGCCGGAGCCCGCCGGCGACGGGCTGACCTTCGAGCCCGGGGAGGCGCCCGCCGCCGACCATGCCGGGGAGCCGGCCGGGAACCGGCCGGAAGAAGCCGAAGCGAGGGTGGGCGGGGCCCCGTGACGGGGCTCCGCGCCGGGCCGGAAAGACGCCCCGCGGGAAGCGCCGGAGCGCCTTGACTGGGCCGGCCGGCGCGGGCAAGTTCGGGGTGCTCGGGGCGGCGCGCTCCGGCATCCACTGCCGGCGGTAGAACGGAGTCCGCTGCGCCTCCCACACCCCCGCTCGAAGAAGGACACCTCATCGTGAAGCGACCCCTCGTCCTGGCCGCGCTGGTCCTCCTGACCGCGGGGTGCTCGACCCGCTCCACGGGATCGAGCGAGATGGCGGGGATGGCGCCCATGCTCTCGGTGGAGCGCTTCCTCCAGGCCGCCAACTCCAGGGACCTGGAGGCGATGGCCCGGATCTTCGGGACGGCGGGCGGCCCCGTGGCGGAGACCGGGGGAACCTTCGGGTGCGCGTTCAAGAAGCTGGGCGACTGGATCGGCCTGGGTCAGCGCTGCCGGACCTCGTCGGAAGTGGAGCTCAGGATGGACGCCATCGCCCAGATCCTCGAGCACGACGACTACGAGATCGTGGGCGAGGAGCGGGTCGCGGGCCGGGAGCATCGGACCACCCGGATCCGCGTGACCCTGACCCAGGGGGAGACGGTGATCCCCGAAGTGCCCTTCGTGGTCGTTCAGACCCCGGGCGGACGCTGGCTGATCGAGGAGATCGGCCTGGAGGTGATCACCGAGGCGTAGGCGGGAATCGGCAGGGAGAGGGTGTCGCGGGCTATTCCGGGTGCTCGACCAGCTCGATCAGGACCCCGCCGGTGCTCTTCGGGTGGAGGAATGCGACCCGGTGGCCCCGGGCCCCGGGTCGTGGGGCCTCGTCCACGGGCTGCAGCCCCCGGTCCCGGAAGCGGGCCAGCGCCTCCTCGACGTCCTCGACCCGGAGGGCGACGTGGTGGACGCCGGGCCCGCGGCGCTCGAGGAAGCGCCCCACCGGCGTGTCGGGTCCCCGGGGCTCGAGGAGCTCCAGGCCTCCGACGAAGGAGACGTTGACGCCCTGATCCTCGAGCTCCTCGACGGCGGAACAAGTGGCCCCGGTCAGGAGTTCGAATAGCGGTCCGGCGTCGTCGAGGGACGAAACGGCCACGCCGACGTGATCGATCGAGTGAGAATACATATCGTCAGGGTTGATTGCCGGCGCGGGAGCACGAGGGCCGGCGTCGCCCGGCGCCCGGAGCGACACGCTGCGGGCCGCAACACACGAGGAGAATAGAAAGATGGCGGAGAACGGAAAGGTCTTCCAGGTCACCGACGGTGACTTCAGCGAGCAGATCGAGGACCAGAGCGGCCTCTCCCTGGTCGACTTCTGGGCCGAGTGGTGCGGCCCCTGCAAGATCGTCGCCCCCATCGTCGAGCAGCTCGCGGGCGAGTACGAGGAGCAGGGCGTGCGGGTCGGGAAGCTCGACGTCGACGACAACCCCGAGACGGCGAGCCGCTTCGGCGTCCGCTCGATCCCGAGCATCCTCTTCTTCAAGGACGGCGAGCACGTGGACACCGTGATCGGGGCCGTCCCGAAGGATCACCTGGAGAGCAAGATCGAGGAGCACCTGGGCTGAGGCGGTGGCCGGTTGCGCCTCGAAGGCCCGGGGCGCAGACTTTCGGCATCGATCTCCCTCGACAACCCAGCCCCCCGCTCCTCCCCCCCGAACCGTGAGTCCATCCGACAGCTCCGGTATGTCTGCGGGCGAGGAGAGCTTGCTCCCCCGGAAGGAGCTCGTCCTCTACCGCGTCCTGGGTCTCCTGGGAGCGGTCACGATCACGGCGCTGGGATGGATCCACCGGGTGGTGGACGCCGCCACGGTGGACCCCCTCTGGGAGCGGGCGTTGGTGGTCGCCGTGTGCCTGGGCGCGGCGGGACTCTCCTTCGTCCATCGGACGTTCACGTTCCGCTACGTGGTCTACGGGGTCTATTACGTGGTGACGGCGTGGGTGCTCCACCTGCTCCTCCTGAACGACCTCTCCATCGACTACGCGCTGAGCATCTTCATCGTCGTCCCGGCGATCAGCGTGGCCTTCCACACCCGCCGGCAGCTCGCGGTCTATCTGGGCCTGGTGGTGGCGGGAGTGGCCGGGGTCGTTCTCCTGGTGAGGGATCCGGCCATGGCCCGGATCAGCGGCTTGCTCTACCTGACCGACGTGGCCGTCGTCTGCCTGCTCCTCTTCATCCTGGTCTCGTCCCGGCTCCGGACCCAGAAGAGGCTCGCCGAGAGCAAGGAGCGCTACGAGCTGGCGGCCCGGGGGGCCCGGGACGGGCTCTGGGACTGGGACCTGGCCTCCGACCGGATCTACTTCTCGGCGCGCTGGATGGGGATGCTGGGCCTCCCGGAGGAGGCTCGGGACGACGAGGATCCGGAGCTCTGGCTCTCCCGGGTGCACCCCGACGACCGTCCACGCCTGGAGAACGAGATCGCCGCGGCCCGGGACGGGGATCCGCCTCATCACTTCGAGTGCGAATACCGCGTTCGGCACGCCGACGGGGAGTATCGCTGGGTCCTGAGCCGGGGCGTGGCGGTCCGGGACGGTGAGGGCGAGGCCTATCGCATGGCCGGCTCCCAGGCCGACATCACCGAGCGCAAGCGGGCCGAGGAGCAGCTCGTCCACGACGCCTTCCACGACGGGCTCACCGATCTGCCGAACCGGGCTCTCTTCCTGGATCGCCTCGGTCGGCTGCTCCAGGGCTCCCACCGACGTCCGGACCTGCACTTCGCCGTGGTCTACGTCGACCTGGACCGATTCAAGGTGGTGAACGACAGCCTCGGCCACTCGGAAGGCGACCGGCTGCTGGTGAAGATCGGGCGCCGGATCTCGGGGTCGCTCCGGGAGGACGACACCGTGGCCCGCCTCGGGGGAGACGAGTTCGGGCTGCTCCTGGTGGACCTGGACGCTCCGATGGAGGCGAGCCGGGTCGTGGAGCGGATCCGGGACGACCTGGCCCGACCGTTCCAGGTCGGCGACAACGAGATCTTCGTGTCGGCGAGCATGGGGGTGGCGCTGGGCCCGGAGGACTACGAGGAGTCGGAAGCGCTGCTCCGGGACGCAGACATCGCCATGTACCGCTCGAAGAAGGAGGCGCCCGGACAGTTCGAGGTCTTCGACAAGGCGATGCACGACGAGGCGGTCCGGAGGCTGGATCTGGAGCGGGAGCTCCGCAGCTCGCTCGACCGAGATGGATTGCTCCTGCGGTACCAGCCCATCATCTCCGTGAAGGACGGCAAGCTCCTGGGCTTCGAGGCGCTGCTCCGCTGGCCCCATCCGGAGCGGGGCGTCCTGGGGCCGGAGGAGTTCCTCGGGGTAGCCGAGGAGAGCGGGCTGATGGGACGGATCGGCGCGTGGGTGCTCGAGGAGGCGTGCACGACGCTGGGGCGGTGGCGCGCGGAGGAGGACGATGCCTTCGCCGACGTCTCCATGGCCGTGAACATCTCCCCCCACGAGATCCTCAAGAGCGATCTGCCCGCGAACGTCCAGGAGCTGCTCGAGCGGAGCGGGCTCCCTCCGGACCGCCTCGAGCTGGAGGTCACCGAGGGAGCGGTCATGGCGGATCCGGAGCGGGCCCGGGACGTGCTCCGGAGCCTCCGGGACCTGGGTGTCCGTGTCTCCATCGACGACTTCGGAACCGGGTATTCCTCCCTGGCGTATCTCAAGCAGTTTCCCGTGAGCACCCTCAAGATCGACCGGTCCTTCGTGCAGCACCTCGACTCCAGTGAGCAGGATCGGGCCATGGTCCGGTCGGTGATCTCACTGGCCCGGGCTCTCGGGGTCCGGGCGCTGGCCGAGGGAGTGGAGCGGCAGGCTCAGCTCGAGGGGCTCGCGACCCTGGAATGCGACTACGCCCAGGGGTTTCACATCGCCGAGGCCCTCGACGACGCGGCGGCCCGGGACTTCGCGCGGAGGCGCCGGGAGCTGGACTCCGGGCTCCCGGGGGCCGGCGTTTGACGAAGCCGTCCGGCGACGGAGTCATGGCCGTCCTCTACCTGATCAGCACCCCCATCGGCAACCTGGACGACCTGACGCTCAGGGCCGCGGAGATCCTGGGATCGGTGACCACGGTCTTCGCCGAAGACACCCGCCGGAGTCGCACGCTCCTGGACCACCTCGGCCTCGAGGTCCCCCTGCGCTCGCTCCACGCCCACAACGAGGAGGCCCGGACCCGGGAAGTCCTGGACGCCCTCGAGGGAGGCGACGACGTGGCCCTGGTCTCCGACGCCGGCACGCCCCTGGTCTCGGACCCCGGAGCCCGGCTGGTCGGCGCCGTGGCCGAGGCCGGCCACCGGGTGGTACCCGTTCCCGGTCCGTCGGCGGTCCTGGCGGCGCTGGTCGGGTCCGGTATGCCCGCGAATCGCTTCGCCTTCCTCGGCTTTCTCCCGAAGAAGGGAGGCGAGCGGGAGGCCTACCTCGACCGCGTCGCGGCGGCTCCCGAGACGGTGGTGCTCTTCGAGTCGCCGGAGCGGCTCACCGACCTCCTGGCCGATCTGGAGCGGGTCTGCGGCCCCGAGCGGCGGGTGGCGGTTGCCCGGGAGATGACCAAGATACATGAGGAATTCGTCCGGGGAACAATCCCGGACGCGTACCGCTATTACGACGAGAACCCGCCCCGGGGCGAAGTCACCCTCGTCGTCGAGGCGGCCCCGGAGACGGGGGAGCCCGATGCCGTGGACGAAGCGGCGGCCCGGGCGCTGGCCGAAGCTCTCCTGGACGAGGGCCACCGGCCGAGCAGCGCCGCGCGGGAGGTGGCACGGCGCCTCGACATCCCCCGTAACCTGGCGTACGAGATCGTGCACTCCCTTCCTCGGTAGCACCGGATGGTATCTTCGGCCCCCCTTCTGCTGTCCCTGCTCGCGGGGGCCTCTCTCTTCTCGCCGGCTCCGGCGTCCGGGGAGATCGGCGCCGACACGGGAACCCTCTCCGCCGACCCGGAGAGCCTCTCCCCCGACACGGCCCTGGCGGTCGCCCGACTCCGCTACGACGGCGGAGGCGACTGGTACGCCGACCCTTCATCGCTCCCGAACCTCCTGGAGGCGATCCGGGAGCGGACGGGGCTGCCGGTGGCGTCCCGGGAGGCGACGGTCTCGCTCCTGGAGCCGGCGCTCCGGGACCACCCGTACCTCTACATGACCGGCCACGGCAACGTCCGCTTCTCCGCCGAAGAGCGTCGGGCGCTCCGTGAATACCTCCTCTCCGGGGGCTTCCTCCACGCCGACGACAACTACGGCATGGACGAGTCCTTCCGCCGGGAGATCCGGGCGGTCTTCCCGGAGAAGGAGCTGGTCCCGATCCCGCCCGAGCACCCGGTCTTCCACGCCTACTACGACTTCCCGGAGGGGCTACCGAAGATCCACGAGCACGACGGGGAGCCGCCCGAGGCCCTGGGGATCTTTCACCGGGGCCGCCTGCTGGTCTTCTACAGCCACGAATCGGACCTGGGAGACGGCTGGGAGAGCCCCGACGTCCACGACGACCCGGCCCCCCTGCGGGAGGACGCGCTCCGCATGGGCGTGAACCTCTTCCTGTACGCCCTGGGCCAGGCCGCGCCGTGAGCGGCTCTTCTCCCGGGCCGGCCGGGAACGGTGGCGGTCGGCTGACGGAGGTCGTCGCCGAGCTGCGGCGCACCGCGCTCCGACGGGGGCTCGGGGCGGCGGTCGTCTGGGTCGGCGTCGGCGCCTCGGCGGTCCTCCTCGGCGCCTGGCTGCTGGCCGGACCCGGTGGGTGGGAGCCCGGGACGCGCTCTCCCATCCTCCTGGATCTCGCGCTCTTCCTCACCGTGGTCGGCGCGGCGCTCTTCTTCTACCGGTGGAGGCGGGTCCGCCTCGAGGAGCGGTCCCTGGCCCGGTCGGTCGAGCGGGCGTCGGGGCTGGGGCCCGGGGCGGTGCTCGGGGTGCTGGAGATCTCGAGGACGCCGCCGCCGGGCGTTTCCCGCGGCCTGGCCCGGCGGGCCGAGGAGGGCGTGCTGGCGTCCCTCCCGGATCGTGACCGGCTCCTGGAGGCCACGCCCGCGGGGCCGGCTCTCCGATGGATCCGACGGGGAGCCGTGGGTCTCGTGGTGACGGTGGGGACGCTGGGCGTGCTCACCGTGGTGGCTCCGGACCGGAGCCTGGCCGCGTGGTCCGGACTGGTGCGCCCGGCCCGGGCCATGGCCGGGCCGGCGCTCCCGCCCCTGGAGCTCGAGCCCGGCGGCGGAGAGCTGCCCCGGGGGAGGTCGCTCACCGTCCGGGTCCGGGCTCCGGGCCGGGACCGGGTGACGCTGCGCTGGCAGTTCGCCGGGGACGTCGCCCGGAGCCGGGAGGCGTCGGTGACCGGGAGCTCCGCCGCCTTCGAGCTGGGCGAGCTGACCGCCCCGGTGGAGATCCGGGCCGAGAGCCCCGACGGCGCCGCGGCCGGTCCGATCCGCATCACGCCCCTGGATCCGCTCCTGGTCACGGATCTCCGGGTGGAGCTCACCTATCCGCCCCACACGGGCCGGCAGTCGGAGCGCTTCCGCCGGGAGGTGCCCCACCTCGAGGTGCCGGCCGGCACCCGGATCCGGATCGACGGGAGGGCGAGCCGGGCCCTCTCGGACGCGAGGCTCGCGGACGAGGGCGGAGGGGAGGCCGACCCGGACGACGTCGACTTCTCGGTGGACGGTCGGGCGTTCCTGGGTGAGTGGCGGCCACGGCGGAGCGGCACGTGGAGCTGGCGTCTCCGGGACGCCGAAGGGCGCCCCGCCGCCGATACGCCGCCCCCTCTCTCCCTCGCGGTGGTCCCCGACTCGGCGCCGAGCATCGCCATTCTCGAGCCCGGCCGGGACACGCTCATGTCCCTGGACCGGCGCCAGCCCCTCCTGATCCGGGCCCGGGACGACTACGGGATCGCCACCATCGAGCTCCGGGCCCGGCGCGTGGAGACGACGGGCGCCGAGGGAGAGCCGGTCGTCCAGACGCTCCGGGCCGGGGGCACCCGGGGGGCCCTGGCCCGACCGCTCCTCGACCTGCGGGAGTGGGATCTCCTGCCCGGCGACGAGGTGCGCTACCGGGCGGTGGCGGTGGACAACGGCCCGGCAGCCCAGCGCGCCGAGAGCAGGGAGTTCTCGCTGCGGGTGCCGCGGCGCGGCGAGGCGAGCCGGGAGGTCGAGGCCCGGATCCGGGAAGCGGGCGCGGCGGTGGACTCCCTGCGCCGGGACGCCGAGTCGGCGACCGGCGAGACCCGGGAGCTCCAGCGACGGGCCGCGGAGCGTCGGGGGAGCGCCCGGGAGGATCGGAGCCGGGCGGGGGAGCCGAGTGCGGTCGAGCGGTCGGCGGAGGACGCCAGCTTCGAAGGGAGCGAGGACGTGCGCCGGGCGGCCGAGCGCCAGGAGGAGCTCCTGGAGCGGGCCGACTCCCTCCGCCGGGCCCTGGACGAGCTGGAGCGGTCGGCCGAAGACGCGGGGCTCGGGGAGCCCGGGCTCCGGGAGGACCTGGAGGAGCTCCGGGCCCTGATGCAGGAGGCGGCGGATCCCGAGGCCAGGGACGCCGCCCGGGAGCTCTCGGAGCGGGCCGACGAGATGCGGGCCCGGGAGATGGAGGACGCCCTGGAGGCGCTGGCCCGTGGGCAGGAGGAGCTCCGCCGCGAGCTGGACCGGGCCCTGGAGCGCTTCCGTCGAGCCGCCGCCGAGCAGGGTTTCCGGGCGGCGGCCCGGGAGGCCCGGGAGCTGGCCGGGGAGCAGGAGGCGGTGGCGGCCGCCATGAGGGAGGAGGCCGACTCCGCCGGCGAGGAGCGTTCGGGCGAGGCAGCCGGGGAGGGGGAGGCCGGACCGGAGGGTCAGGAGGCTGTGGAGGAGCGTGCCGCCGGGCTCCAGGAGCGCATGGAGGAGCTGGACGAGCGGCTCACGGGCCTGGGAGAGGAGGAGGCCCGCCGGGGCGTGGAGGCCGCCGGTGCCGAGGTGAGCAGCGCCCGGGACGCCATGAGCCGGTCGGCGCAGCAGCGGAGCCGGGGGATGAGCGCCTCGGCCGGCGAGTCCGGGGAGAGAGCGGCCGGGGAGCTCCGGGAGGCCGCCGACGCCCTGGACCGGGCCCGGAACCAGATGGCCCGGCAGATGGACGAGGCGGTGAAGGACGCTCTCCGCCGGGCTGCGACCGAGGCTCTGAGCCTGGCCCGGCGCCAGGCCGAGCTCCGGGACCGACTCCGGGGAGCGGACGCATCGGAGGTCGCGGAGATGAGGGGCGACGAGGCCGATCTCCTCCAGGGGCTCCGGAACCTGGCCGGAAACGTCGGAGGCGTGGCCGCCATGGCACCGGGGGTGGGCGAGTCGGTCCTGGACGCCGTGGGAGGAGCGGCCGAGGCCCTGGGCGAGACCCTCCAGGCGATGGAGAGCCCCCGGAGCGGGGGCGGAGCCCCGGCGGAGGCCTCGGAGCGGGCCGTGGCCGCCCTGAACCGGATCGCCATGGCCGCCGGGAGCGGGGGCGGACAGCAGTCCGGGGGTCAGGGCACCTCCTCCGGCGCCCAGCAGATGCGCCAGCAGGTCCAGGCGCTGGCCCGCCAGCAGGGCGACCTCATGGATCGCACGGGGGCGCTGAGCCCCATGCCGAGGGGCTCGGAAGCCCTGGAGCGCCGGCTCCAGGAGGTCGCTGGCGGCCAGGAGACGGTGGCCGAAGAGCTGCGGGAGCTCTCCCGGCGGCAGCGGGGGCTGGAGCGGGGTGAGCAGCTCCTGGGCGACCTCCAGGGCCTGTCGGAGCAGGCCGCGGACGTCGCGGAACGGTTGGGCCGGGGACGTCTCGACCGGGAGACCCGCCAGCGGCAGGAGCGCCTCTTCCACCGGCTCCTGGACGCCGGCCGGAGCCTGGAGCAGGACCAGGAGTCGAGGCAGCGGGAGTCCAGCTCGGCCACCGAAGTGGACCGGGATCGGGTGGAAGCCCTGACCCCCGGCGACAGGGGCGGCGCTCGCTTCGGGCTGCCCGACGCGGCGATCCTCCAGTCCCTGACGCCCGCCCAGCGGGCCCTGGTCGTTCGCTACTTCGAGCGCCTGAACCGGGAGACGGGTGGACCGGGTGACGAAAGCGGAGGGGGAAGCCCGTGACCGCCAGACGTCTCCTGCTCGGGCTGCTCCTCGGCTTCGGCGCCGTCTGGCTCCCGGGTCCCGGGCCCGGGACCGCGGCCGCCCAGGCCGTCCGGGCCGCGAGCCCCCAGGAGGCCCGGATGCTCCGGGAGGCCGCAGCGCTGGAGTCCCGGGGCTCGTTCCGGGCCGCGGAGGAGCAGCTTCGGGTGCTCCTGGAGCGGTATCCGGGCTCCGCCGCGGGCGTCTTCGCCCTGGAGCGGGTCCTCCGGGCCCAGGACCGGCTCCCGGAGGTGCTGCCCGCCGTGGACGCGTACCTGGAGCGGAGCCCCCGGGGCCAGGCCGTGCGCTTCCTCCAGCTCCGGGTTCTGGCCGAGATCGACTCGGTGGCCGGGGTCCGGGAGGCGACCCGGGACTGGATCGACGCCGCGCCGGGCTCCCTGGAGCCCTATCGGGAGGCCGCCCGGATCTGGGAGGGGGTCTTCGGGCCCGCGGAGACGCTGCAGCTCCTCGAAGAGGCCCGCCGTCGCCTGGATCGGCCCGACGCCCTCCCGGTCCAGGTGGGCGACCTCCGGGCCCGGAGCGGCGACGCCGAGGGGGCGGTGGCGGAGTGGAGCCGGGCGATCGGCGACCGGGGCGCGAACCTGACCGCGGTGCTCCGGCGGCTGGAGCGCCTCGACGGCGATCCCGACGAGCTGGCCCGGGCCCTGGTCGACAATCTGGTGGCCGCACCCACCACGCCGGACCGGCTCCGGGCGGCGGTCCGGGTGGCGGTGGATGCCGGGCTCGAGGAGCGCGCGGTGGAGCTCGGCCCCCGGGTCCTGGAGCGGCTGGCGGATCAGGGCCGCCGGGGCTTCCTGGTGGACGTCTCCCGCCGGGCCGAGGAGGCCGGGGCCACGGAGGTGGCGCTCTGGGCCTTCGGGGCGCTCCGGGACGCCTCGGCCACCGACGACGAGGCCCGGGCCCTGGATCGCCGGCTCGTCGAGCTGACCCTGGAGGCCGGAGACACCGTCCGGGCCGTGGCGGCCCACGAGCGGCTGACCGGAGCCCTCGAGCCCGGCTCTCCCGAGCGGCGCCGCTCGCTGGCGCGCCTGGTCCGGCTCCGGGCCCGGGTCGGGGCGGCCGACGGGATGCTCCGGGATCTCCGGGCGTTCCGGGAGGAGTTTCCCGAGGCGCCGGAGACGGATCTCCTCTCCGCCCGGGCGGCCCGGACCCTCCTCGCCCGGGGCGAGGTGGAGGGCGCGTCCCGGATCCTGGAGGGCGTCGAGGGACCCCGCAGCTCCCTGGAGCGGGGCTACCTGGCCCTCTCCGCCGGCCGCCTCGCCGAGGGCGTGGAGGGGCTCCGCGGCGCCGTGGACGGCCTGGATCCCGAGCGGGCCACTTCGGTGGTGGAGCTGTTGACCTTCCTGGACGGCGCTTCCGAGCCCGCCGGGACTCTGGCGGCCGAGACGGCGGTCCGGGCCCACGGGGGCGAGCCGGGGGCGGCGTCGGAGGCCATCGTCGAGGGGCTTCCGGACGTGCCCCTGGACGACCGCCCCGGCCTGCTGGCCCTGGCGGCCCGCCTGGCCGGGGAGGCGGGAGAGGCGGCCCGGGCCGCGGAGCTGAGGGCGCGGCTCGTGAACGACTTCCCCGGGGCGGCCGAGACGCCCGAGGCCGTCGTCCGCCTCGCCCGCTTCCGGGCCCGGACGCCCGAGGGGAGGGAGGAGGCCGCGGCGCTCCTGGAGCGACTCATCCTCGACCGCCCGGAGAGCGCGGTGGTGCCCCAGGCCCGGCGGGAGCTCCAGCGCATCCGGGGCCAGATCCCCGGGGAGGGGGGCTCGTGAGGAAGCTCCTCGCCGCGCTGCTCCTCTTCCTCTTCCTGGCGGCGCCGGCCGGGGCCGGGGCTCAGGGGCTGCTGGTGCCCATGGACCGGGACCAGCAGAACCACCTGAAGGCGTACGGCCTCACCTACTGGACCCTGGAGGAGGCCGGCCGGGCCGAGTGGCTCCTGAACTACCGGGGAGGCTCCTTTCTCCTGCCGGACCTCGAGCCGATCCGCCGTCAGGCCGCGCTCCGGGGGGTGACCGTACAGCCGATCAGCGCTTCCGAGGAGGCCTCGATCCGGAGCGTCATCGCCGACTCCAACATGGAGTCGGTGGTGCTGGAGAAGGCGCCCCGCATCGCCATCTACACGCCGCCGAACTCGGCGCCCTGGGACGACGCGGTGACGATGGCGCTGACCTACGCCGGGATCGACTACGAGACGATCTGGGACCGGGACGTGATCCGGGGCGACCTCTCCCGATACGAGTGGATCCACCTCCACCACGAGGACTTCACCGGCCAGTACTCGAAGTTCTACATCACCTACTCCGGGGCGTCGTGGCTCCGGGAAGAGGTGGCGAGGAACGAGGAGGCCGCCGCCGACCTGGGCTTCGCCGACGTGCCGGCGCTGAAGAAGGCGGTGGCCCGCCGGATCCGGGAGTACGTCGAGGGGGGAGGCTTCCTCTTCGCCATGTGCTCGGCCACCGAGACCCTGGACCTGGCCCTGGCGGCCCGGGGCGTGGACATCACCGCGTCCTTCTCCGACGGCGATCCCCCGGCGCCGGACGCCACCTCCAGGATGGAGTGGGACGCGGCCCTGGCCTTCGAGGGCGCGGAGGTCCGGACGAACCCGTCGGTGAACTCCTTCAGCGACATCGACGCCCACCAGGTGAACACGCCGTGGCGGGAGGAGCTGGGCGCATTCACCCTCTTCGAGTTCTCGGCGAAGTTCGATCCGGTCCCGACGATGCTGACCCAGTCCCACCAGGCGGTCCTGGAGGACTTCTACGGCCTGACGACGGCCTTCCGGAAGGAGCGGCTCAAGCCCGGCGTGACGGTGCTGGCCGAAGAGGGGCAGTGGGCCAAGTACATCCACGGACGGCGCGGCGAGGGCACGTGGACCTTCTTCGGGGGGCACGACCCCGAGGACCCCGAGCACCAGATCGGCGACCCGCCCACCGACCTCGGCCTCCACCCGAGCTCGCCGGGCTACCGCCTCATCCTGAACAACGTGCTCTTCCCGGCCGCGAAGAAGAAGAAGCTCAAGACGTGACGTGAGCACCGATCCCCACGCCACCGGGCTCGTCGGAGTCGACGGACTCGACGCCGGACCGACCACGGCGCCCCGGGGACCGGATCCCCGGCGGCCGCCCCTCCGTCTCGTGCCCGAGGCCGCCGCCATCATCCGTGACGAGGTGGAGCGGGCCGGCGGCCGTGAGGTCTGCTTCCTCTGCGACGTCACCGAGGAGCGGACCGTCGTCCGGCCCCGGGCGGTGGCCCGGGGGAACCGCGGGGCGGTGCTGGCTGTGGCCCGGGACGCCCAGGAGGGCGGGGTCCTCGTACACAACCATCCGTCGGGCCTCCTCGAGCCCTCCGACGCCGACCTGTCGGTGGCCGGCCGGGCGTGGGAGGAGGGTCTCGGCACGGCCATCACCGACAACGCAGGATCGGAGCTCTACGTCGTGGTCGAGCCGCCCGAGCCCCGGGTGGTCCACGACCTCGACGTCGACGCCCTCGAGGCCCTCGTCGCCCCCGCCGGTCCCCTCGCCGCGCTCCACGAGGGGTACGAGGACCGGGAGGGCCAGCGCCGCATGCTCCGGCTCGTCGCC
>CAZMPV010000041.1:0-13277 GCA_964567985.1 uncultured Gemmatimonadaceae bacterium | reverse complement strand
TGTCGATGTAGGCGACGATGGTGCCCACCTCGACGGTCTCGCCCTCCTCGACCTCCACGTCGACCAGGATGCCGGAAGCCGGCGCCGGGATCTCGGCGTCCACCTTGTCCGTGGAGATCTCCAGGATGGGCTCGTCGCGCTCGACGGTGTCGCCGGGCTGCTTCAGCCACTTCGATACGGTGCCCTCCGCGATGGACTCGCCCATCTGGGGCATCGGTACCTCGATCCGAGACACGCTCGTCACTCCAGCTTCCGGTTGAAAATCAGTACTCCGCAAGGTATCGAGCCGCGGTCACGATGTCATCCGTCTGGGGGAGGAAATAGTCCTCCAGCGTGCCCGCGTACGGGACCGGTGAATCGATGGCCGTGACCCGGAGGATCGGGCCGTCGAGCCATTCGAACGCCCGCTCGTTCACCCGCATCGCGATCTCGCCCGCGATCCCCCCGGTCCGGGTGTCCTCGTGGACCACGAGCACCCTGTTCGTCCGCTTCACGCTCTCGACGATCGCGTCCTCGTCCAGGGGCAGGAGGGTCCGGAGATCGAGGATCTCCACATCGACCCCGTCCTCGGCTTCCAGGCGCTCGGCGGCCTCCACGCTCCTGTGGACCATCGAGCCGTAGGTGACGATCGTCAGGTCCCGCCCCTCCCGGACGGTCTTCGCCTCGCCCAGGGGCACGACGTAGTCGTCCTCGGGAAGCACCTCCCGGAGGTCGGGCGCCCGGTAGAGTCCCTTGTGCTCCTCGAAGATGACCGGGTTGTCGTCCCGGACCGACGCCTTGATCAGGCCCTTGGCGTCGTAGGGCGTCGACGGGTAGACGATCTTGAGGCCCGGGGTGTGGAAGAAGGCCATCTCCACGTTCTGGGAGTGGAAGGGCCCGCCCCGGTTCCCGCCCCCCACGGGCCCGCGGATGACCATGGGCAGGGGCCCGCTCCCCCGGTAGAGGGAGGTGGCGATGTAATTGGTGATGACGTCGTAGGCCGGCGCGACGAAGTCCATGAACTGCATTTCCACCACGGGTCGCATGCCCGTGTGGGCGGCGCCGGCCGCGGCCCCGGTGAAGCCTCCCTCGGAGATCGGGGTGTCGATGACCCGCTCCTCGCCGAAGCGGTCCAGGAAGCCCTTGGTGAGCTTGAACGCCCCTCCGTAGACGCCGATGTCCTCGCCCAGGAGGAAGACCTCCTCGTCCCGCTCCATCTCCTCCCAGAGCCCCTCGGCGACGGCCTCGAGGAAGGTGACGGGCTCCCCACGCTCGGTCTTGGATACGTGCTCGGGCTTCTCTCTCGCCAACGTGTCGTCTCCTCGGTCGGGCGGCGGAATCAGGCCCGGTGCGGGTCCGGCTCGTCGAGTCGGGTCCAGGGCGCGGGAATCTCCACGTCGCTGTAGACGTCCTCCAGCGCCCACTCGGGCTCGGGTCGGGGCTCGTCCAGGACCGTCTCCGACGCCTCCCGGACCCGCTCCTCGGCCCGCTCCACGACCACGTCCAGTTCGTCTTCTCCCGCCCGGCCCTCCTCCAGGAGGGTGGCCCGGTACCGGTCGATGGGATCCTTCTCCCGCCACGCCTCCAGCTCCTCCTCGGGCACGTACTCCTGGTCGTCGTGCTGGGCGTGGCCCTTCCGGCGGTAGGTCCGGACCTCCAGCAGCGTCACGCCCTCGCCGGCCCGGGCCCGGGCGGCGGCCCGGCGGGTCGCCTCGTAGACGGCCCGGACGTCGTTGCCGTCCACCGAGACCCCCCGGACCCCGTAGCCGGGCGCCCGGTCGGCGAAGCTCTCCACCCGGGTCTGCTTCTCGGTGGGCGTCGAGAAGGCGTACTGGTTGGCCTCGACGACCAGGATCAGGGGACAGCCCTGGACCGCCGCGAAGTTCAGGCCCTCGTGCCAGGCCCCGGTGGAGGTGGCACCGTCACCGTAGTAGACGAGGCCGACCCGGTCCTCGCCCCGCATCCTGAAGGAGAGGGCCATGCCACCGACGACGCCGACCATCGTGCCAAGGGGCGAGACCGGCCCGACCAGCCCCTTGTCGAAGTCCGACCAGTGGACGTTCGCCTCCTTGCCCCGGGTGGGGCTCGTGCCCCTGGACATGTACTGGCGGAAGTAGTCCTCGGGCTCGCCTCCGAAGAGAAAGACGGCGCCGATGTTGCGGATCGACTGGCCGATGACGTCGCCCGTGCCGTCGTCCCGGCGCCGGAGGGCGTAGGCCGTTCCCACCCCGATGGCCTCCTGACCCAGGCAGCGGTACAGCCCCCCGGTCACGTGTCCCTGCTTCTGAAGCAGCTCGAGGCGCTCCTCGGCGGCCCGAGCCAGGACCATCCCGTAGTAGAGGTCCAGGTGGCCCTCCAGGGTCAGCTCACCCACCGGCGGGGCGCCGGCGGCCGCATCCACCTCAGCCACGGAGGCTCTCCCCGGTGTGCGTCGGGTGCGCGAAGAGCGACGGACGCGCCCGGATGGACCGCCCGCCGCGGATCGACCGGAGTCCGGTCATGGGGATGCCGGAGATCGACCTGCTAGGGCGTGCCGCCGCCCGGCCCGCTCGGGGGCGGCGCGCCCTCGCCCTCGGTTCCGCTTCCGCCGGGGGGCGTCTCCTCCTGGACCCCGGGCAGGACCGGCTCGGGCGAGGGAGCCGTCTCCTGCTGCATCTCCTGCTGGATCACCGACTCGGGCTGCCGGGAGCGGGAGGACATGATCGACAGCACCAGGGAGAGGACGAGGAAGATCGTCCCCGCGGTCCACGTGGAACGGGTCAGGAGCGTCGTCGCCTGCCGCCCGCCGAGGACGCCCTCGGTCATGGTGGAGGCACCGCCCCCCATGGCGGCGAGCCCTCCCCCCTTTCCGGACTGGAGGAGGATGACGACACCCAGAAAGATGCCGTCCAGGACCAGGAGTGTCAGAAGGAATCCGTACATGGATCTCGCGTTCGTCGTTGGCGGTTACAGCGCATAAACGTCACCCTCGCCGGAAGGCGTGTCAACGCCGCGCGCACCCGTCGCGGGAGCTCTCCCCAGGCCTCGGCCGGAGATCGTCGAAGCCGGGCGCGAGGCTCCTCAGACGGCCTCGGCGATCCGGGCGAAGGAGTCCGGGTCCAGGCTCGCGCTCCCCACCAGAACCCCGTCCACGTCCGGCGCCTCGAGGAGCTCCCGTGCGTTGTGGGGCTTCACGCTCCCCCCGTAGAGGATCGGCACGTCGCCTGCCACCGCCCCGCCGAGGGCCTCGGCGAGCCGTCGTCGGAGGAGCCCGTGGGCCTCCGAGGCGTCCCGGGGCGTGGCCGTCTCGCCGGTGCCGATGGCCCACACCGGCTCGTAGGCGACCATGAAGGCGGCGTCCGGCCGGTCCCGAAGAGGCTCCACCGCCGCGTCGATCTGCCTCAGGAGGACCTCTTCGAGCTCCCCGTCCTGCCGCTCATCCAGGGTCTCGCCCACGCAGACCATGGGAACCAGCTCGTGGGCCAGGGCGGCCTCGACCTTCCGGGTGACCTCCCGGTCGGTCTCCCCGAAGACGTGGCGCCGCTCCGAGTGGCCGACGAGGACGAGGGTGGCGCCGGCGTCCACCGCCATCCCGGCGGAGATCTCCCCGGTGAAGGCGCCCCGGTCTTCCCAGTGGATGTTCTGGACCCCCAGGGAGATCGGCACGTCGTCCGGCACGCTCTCCAAGGCCGCGGCGAGGGAGATCGCCGGGGGGAAGAAGAGGATCGGGCGGGGATCCCCGTCGAACCGGGGCCGGAAGCTCCGGAAGAACTCCCGGGTGGAGCTCGGTCCGTGGTGCATCTTCCAGTTCGCGGCGATGACGGGCTTCTCTGGCATCTGTGCTCCTCGATGGCTGCGACGGGGCCCGGCCCGGCGTATCCGGGCCGGACGGTCCCCGCGCGTCAGTCGCGCTCGCTCAGGGCCTCGACGCCGGGTAGGGGGTTTCCGGCCAGAAGTTCCAGCGAAGCGCCCCCGCCGGTTGAGACGTGGCTCAGGCGGTCGGCCAGCCCCAGCGCCTCGACGGCGGCCGCCGAGTCGCCCCCGCCCACCACCGTCAGGGCGCCCCGCCCGCCCGCCCGGGCCACGGAACGAGCCACCGCCTCGGTCCCTCCCGCGAAGGCGTCGAGCTCGAAGACGCCCATGGGACCGTTCCAGACGATCGTCGCGGCTCCGTCCAGCTCGCCGCCGAAGACCGCGCGGCTCCGGGGACCCACGTCGCCGATCGTCTCCCCCTCCCCCACCCCGGTGCGCTCAGCCACCCGGGCAGTCGCGTCGGCGGTGAGCTCGTCGGCGACCACGCAGTCCACCGGAAGGAGGATCTCGTCCTCCGCGGACTCCAGGAGCTCGCGGGCCAGCGCCACCCGATCGTCCTCGACGAGGGACGCCCCCACCTCGAGGCCCAGGGCCCGGAAGAAGGTGTTCGCCATGGCCCCGCCCACCAGGAGGCGGTCCACCCGGGGGAGGAGCGCCCGGATCACGTCGATCTTCCCCGAGATCTTGGCGCCGCCCAGGACGCCGACGAAGGGCCGACCCGGGTCGGCCAGCGCCCGGTCCAGGAAGTCCAGCTCGGTGTCCATGAGGGCGCCCGCCACCGCCGTGCCGCCCGCGTCCCGGATCGCCTCGGCGACGCCCACCGTGGAAGCGTGGGCACGATGGGCGGCACCGAAGGCGTCGTTGACGAAGAGGTCGGCGAGTCCGGCCCAGGAGCGGGCCAGGGACGGCTCGTTCTCCTTCTCCCCGGGCTCGAAGCGGGTGTTCTCCAGGAGGAGGACGTCGCCGTCGGCCATGGCCCCGACGACGGTCTCGACCTCCGGGCCCGCCACCTCCGGGACGAAGCCGACGTCCCGACCGAGGAGCTCCTCGAGGCGCGCCGCCACCGGCGCCAGGCTCAGCTCGGGGTCCGGGGCGCCGCCCGGCCGACCCAGGTGTGAGAGGAGAACGGTTCGGGCCCCGCACTCCACGAGCCTGTCCAGCGTGGGAAGCGTCCGGCGGATCCGGGTGTCGTCGGCCACCCGCCCGTCCTCCAGGGGGACGTTGAAGTCCACCCGGACCAGGGCGGTCCGGCCCCGGAGCCGGTCCGGGGAGAGGTCGGCCAGGGTCGCTTTGGGCATCGCGAAGGGTGTGCGGAAGGTCGCGCGGATTCGAGCGCCCGAACATACAAGCGCCTCCCGGGCACCACAACGAGGGCACCCGGGAGGCGGGGCGAATCGCTGGAGCGTCGGCTCAGAAGAGCGGGGGCCGGGTGGGCGTGGGCTCCTCCTCGACGACCGGGGGCTGGAAGTCCACGTCGAAGCGGACCCAGGTGCTCACCGGCTCTCCCGCCCGGACCGCGGGCCGGAAGCGGAGGTCCCGGACCCCGTCGAGGGCCGCCCGGTCGAGCTCGGGGATCCCCGAACTGCGATGGAGGCGGACCTGACCCACCTCGCCCACCGGGGTGACCCGGATCAGGAGCCCCACCGTCCCCCCGATCCGTCGGTCCTGGAGGGAGTCCGGGTAGAACTCCTCGATGACCGTCCGGGCTCGGGCCCGGTCGAGAATATCGGGAAATGTGCTCACGCCGAGACGGACGTCGCCCGGCCGCGCTTCCCCACCCCGGGCGGCAGGCCGGGCCGCCGGGCGGGAGACGGAGGGATCCGACGCTTCGTCCTCGGGAAGGTCCAGCACCGGCCGATCCATGGTCACCGCCGGGAGCTCGGGCTCTTCCGGCGGGCCGAGGATCGTCTCCACCTCGCTCCGGACCGACTCCACGAGCACCGCCAGGCCCGCCCGGGCCTGGGGGACCGCGACGCCGATCAGGAGGAAGCCGACGAGGGCGGCCGCCGCGAGGCGTCGGGCAGGACGCCGGTCTTCCGGTGGGTCGCTCTCCACGCCTTTGGCCCAGGCCCGCTCGAGCTCCGCCCGGAGCTCCGGACCGAAGGAGGCTCGCTCCTCGATGTGGATCGACGAGAGCTCCCTGTGGAGCCGCTCGAGCTCCGGCGGGCGCCCCTCGTCGGGCTGGTCGTTCTCTCGATCTATCATGATTCCTTCTTCGTGTTCTCGTTCATCTCTTCCACCGCCCGCTCCAAGCGCTTCAGGGCCCGGTGGATCCGGACGGCCACGGCGTTCGGCGTGATCTCCAGCGCCTCGGCGATCTCGGCGTTGCTCAGCTCCGCCCCATAGCGGAGCGAAAGGACCTGCTGATCCCTCTCCTGGAGCGTCCGGGTCGCGTTCAGCAGCGTCTGGATCCGCTCCTGCTTCATGAGGCGCTCTTCCTGGGAGGGGAGATTCGCCACCAGGTCCGGGACGGAGTCCAGGTGCACGTGGAGCGAACCCCTGCGCTGGAGCCCCCGGAGGTGGTCGATGACCGCGTTCCGGGCGATGCGCAGGAGCCACGTCCGGGGCGACGCCTTCGAGGGGTCGTACCGCTCCAGGGAGCGCAGCGCCTTCATGAAGACGACCGAGGTGATGTCCTCGGCCACCTCCCGGTTCGAGAGCCGGTAGCGGACGTATCGGTATACGGTCGCCCGATGGTCCTCGTACCAGCCGGCGAAGTCGTGGGGGAGGTCGCCTCCCTGCCTCCCGGTGCTCCGGCTACCGCCGGCGCGACCGCTGCGCTCCTCCTCCCTGACGTCCTGCTTCGGTTCGCTCATCGTTCAGTTGTACGAGGGGCCCGGCCGGGCATTACGCCCGACCGGGGATCGTGCCTTCACTCGTTCTCCCCGGGCTCGTCCGGCGCGACGTGGACCGAGACCTTTCCGCTCCCCTCCTTGCCCCCCTCCACCGCCAGCGAGGCGTCGCAGTGGCTGCACCGGATCCGGAGCGTCCGACCCTCGGGCACGGCGACTTCGTCGGCGTGGCCGCAGACCGGACAGCGATAGCTTCGCCACTCGGACCCTCCCGGAGGGACGGCGTCGGAGGTCGGTTCGCTCACGACAGGCGATCCCCCACGTGGCGCACCAGGTCCACGACCCGGCTGGAGTAGCCCCATTCGTTGTCGTACCAGCTCACCACCTTCACCAGACGGCCGTCGACGACGTTGGTGCTGATCAGGTCCACGATGGAGCTCGCCGGATGACCCGTGTAGTCCACCGAGACCAGGGGCTCCTCCGAGCAGGCCAGGACGCCCGCCAGCGGCCCGTCCGAGGCGGCGGCCCTGAAGGCGTCGTTCACCTCCTCGGCCGTCGTCTCCCGATCCACCTCGGCGGCCAGGTCCACCAGGGAGACGTCGGGCGTGGGAACGCGCACGGCCATCCCGTCGAGCCTGCCCTCGACCTCGGGGATCACCAGGGCGGTCGCCTTCGCCGCGCCGGTGGTGGTGGGGATCATGGAGAGGGCCGCCGCCCGGGCCCGCCGGAGGTCCTTGTGGGGGGTGTCCAGCAGCGCCTGGTCGTTCGTGTAGGCGTGGACGGTGGTCATCACCCCCCGCCGGAAGCCGAAGGCGTCCAGGAGAACCTTCACCACCGGGGCCAGGCAGTTGGTCGTGCAGCTCGCGTTCGAGAGGACGTGGTGGGACTCGGGGTCGTAATCCCCCTGGTTCACTCCCATGACGACGGTGACGTCGACGCCCTTGCCGGGAGCGCTGATCACGACCTTCCGCGCCCCGGCCTCGAGGTGCTTCGCGGCCGCGTCCCGGGCCCGGAAGAAGCCGGTGGACTCCACCACCACGTCCACCCCGAGCTCCTCCCAGGGGAGGGCCGCCGGATCCCGCTCGCTCAGGACCCGGATCTCGTCGCCGTCCACCCGGAGGCCGCCATCGGTCGTCTCGACACGGCCGCCGTAGCGCCCGTGGACCGAGTCGTAGCGGAAGAGGTGCGCCAGGGTCTCCCGGTCGGTGAGGTCGTTGACAGCGACGAAGTCCAGCCCCCCTCGACGATCCGAGCGGGCCGAGCGGAGGACGTTGCGGCCGATCCTCCCGAAGCCGTTGATCGCAACCCGAACGGGCATCAGTGCATCTCCTCAGAAGGGCTCAGCGGGCCCGATCCCGGGCGCCGGTTCGGTACGGGAGGGCCCGGGCGAATGTCAGGGCGACCACCCCTTCGGCCCCGGCGCCCTCGAGGACCCGGGCCGCGGCGGTCGCGGTGGCTCCGGTGGTGAGGACGTCGTCCACCAGGAGGACGGGTCGGCCCCGGATCCGATCCCCGGCCTTCGGCCGGGCCGAGAACGCGTTGCTGACGTTAGCCCGGCGCTGATCGGGGTGCAAGGCGACCTGCGTCCGGCCTCCGGGGCGCCTGCGGAGCGCCCGGACCCGGGGCCGTCCGACCGTCCGGGAGAGGGCCCGGGCCAGGGCATCCGCCTGGTTGTAGCCCCGGCTCCGGCGCCGGCTCCGGGTCGTGGGGACCGGGACCAGGACCGCCCGGTGCCACGGGACCCCGTCCGGGAGTGGAATCCGGGACATCCGCCGGGCCATGAGGTCGGAGAGCTCCCGCCATCCTTCGTACTTCAGAGCGTGGACGAGGCGGTCCGCCGGAGGCACGAGGGGAACGGCGGAGCGGGCCCCCCGGAGGATCGTCGGCCAGTCGGCGCACTCCTGGCACGAAGCGCTGGTCGAGGTCCGGCCGGTTCCCACGGGCATGTGGCAGCGCCCGCAGCGGGGCCAGGGCAGGCTCCGGAGGCGGCTCCGGCAGACCCCGCAGACCCGCGGCTCCCGACGCCCCGGGGGTATGCGGCCGCCACAGCCGAGGCAGGCCGGGGGGAGGGCCAGGTCCAGTAGATCCCGGACCCACTCAGGCGTCGGAAGGGCTCCCACCCTCGTCCTCGACCTCGTCGGCGACGGCCCGGGCCATCTCCTCCACGTCGGGGGAGCGTCCCCACCAGCGCTCGAAGGCGACCGCCCCCTGCCGGACCAGCATCTCCCGGCCGTCGGTGGCGGGGATGTCGGCGCTCCGGGCGGCCCGGACGAAGGGCGTCTCCTCGGCTCCGTACACCAGGTCCATGACCGCACCCACCGGCCCCACCGCCTCCAGCTCCAGGGGGAGGGGGTCGTCGGGCTCCAGGCCCAGACGGGTGGCGTTGACCACCAGGTCGAAGGGCTCCTCCTCCACGTCCCGGAGCCCCTCGGCCACCCGGACGCGGGCGCCGCCGATGCGCCGGGCCACGGCCCGGGCCCGCTCGACCGTCCGGTTGAGGATCACGATCTCCTCCGCGCCCCCGTCAACGAGGCCGACGAGGGTGGCCCGTGCGGCGCCGCCGGCCCCGAGCAGGAGCACCCGGCGGCCCTGGGCGCCGCCGTCCAGGAAGACCCGGAGGGCCCGGCGGAAGCCCTCGACGTCGGTGTTGTCGCCGTGGATCCGACCGTCCTCGCTCCAGAATGTGTTGCACGCGCCGGTGCGTCGGACCGCCTCGGTCGGCTCGTCCACGACGGCGGCGGCCCGCTCCTTGTGGGGCAGGGTCACGTTCCCCCCCCCGCCGGCCCGGGCCAGGGCCCCCATGAGGGCCGTCAGGTCCTCGTCGTCGCAGCGGAGGGCGGCGTAGACCCCGTCGACGCCGGCGGCCTGGAAGGCCCGGTTCTGCATGGCGGGCGAGAGGGAGTGCTCCACCGGGTCGCCCAGGAGCATGAAGACCCGGGTCCGGGCCGTGATTTCCCGGCTCACGGCGAGACCGTCGACTCGAGACGGGCGAGGACCTTCCGGACCAGGGTCTCGAGGGTGGCGAAGGTCTCCCGGTAGACGTCCTCGTCGCCGCCGAAGGGGTCGGGCACCGCCCAGCCCATCCCGGTGTCCTCCGCCCCGGCGGCGAAAGCCCCCAGGAGGGCGGCCTTCTCCTCCCCGCCGAGCTCCTCGACCGCCGCCAGGTTCCCCCGGCTCATGGCCAGGACCAGGTCCGCCGCATCGATCCGCTCCCGGGTGAGCTGGGCGCTCTCGTGATCGGAGAGGTCCAGGCCCTCGGAACCCGCCGCCGCCAGCGCTCCCCGGGTGGCCGGAAGCCCCGTGGTCGTGGACGAGCCGGCCGACGCCACCTCGACGTGGCCCCAACCCCGCTCTTCCAGCTCGCGGCGGGCGATCGCCTCGGCCATAGGGCTCCGGCAGGTGTTGCCCGTGCAGACGAAGAGGATCCGGAAGGACCCGACCCTCGAGCCTCCGCCCCCCCGAGCCTCGCTCACGCGATCTCCGGACCCGCGCACCGGAGCCGGGAGACGAGAACCGCCCCCTCCCGCAGGACCCGGAGCTCCGGGCCGGTGCAGTCCACGATCGTCGAGGGCTCCGAGGGCGGAAGCGGGCCTCCGTCCAGGAGCCACATCTCGTCACCGCACCCGAGGCCCCGGAGGAGGCTCCACGCCTCGTCCCCCCGGCGCGCGGGCTCTTCCCCGCTCCGGTTCGCGCTCGTGGAGGTGAGGGGCTCGCCCAGCCTCTCCACCAGCGCCCGGGCCAGGGGGTGGGGGGTGCGGCGGACGGCCACGCCCCCGTCTGGGCTGCGGACACCCGGCGGGAATCTCCGGTCGGGGTCGGCGAGGACCAGGGTCAGGGCCCCGGGCCAGAAGACGTCGGCCAGCGTCCGGGCTTCGTCGGTCCAGCCCAGATCCTCGACGCTCTCCACGTCGGAGACCAGGAGGAGGAGGGGCTTCTTCGGGCCCCGGCCCTTGAGCGCCAGGACGGCCTCCACGGGCTCCGGGGCGGCGCGGCCGCCGAAGCCGTAGACCGTCTCGGTCGGGTAGGTCACGAGCCCGCCGGCCCGGAGGTGCTCGACCACCGCACCCAGGAGCGCGTCGTCCCACGGGTCGGCCCGGAAGTCCAGGCGCCGGGGTCCGGCCTCGCCGCTCATCCGGCCGACGTCCGGAGGTAGAAGCGCGCCAGTGCCATGTCGTCGGGCCGGGTGACCTTCAGGTTCCGGGGCGAGCTCCGCACCACCCGGACCGTCTCTCCCCGCCGCTCCACGAGGGAGGCGTCGTCGGTGGCGTCGGCGGCGTGCGCCCCCGCGGACCGATACGCCTCGAGGATCATCGTCCGGGGGAAGACCTGGGGGGTCTGGGCGTGCCAGAGCGCGTCCCGGTCGGGCGTGTCGAGGATGCGGCCCTCGCCGTCCACGGTCTTCATCGTGTCCACGGCCGGGAAGGCCGCGACCGCGCCGGCGCCCGACCGGGCCACGCGCAGGCACCGCTCCACGACGTCGGCCTCCACGAGGGGGCGGGCGCCGTCGTGAATCGCGATCACCGGGACGTGGCCCGGCAGCGCCTCGAGACCCGCCCGGACCGAGTCCGCCCGGGTGGCGCCCCCGGCCACCGTCCGGATCCGGTCGTCGGCCTTCCCGAGCCAGGGCGGAGGGGCTTCCGCGTCGCCCGGCGGGAGCACCACCACCACATCCTCCACGTCCGACCGGTCGAGGAAGGGACGCACCGCCCGGAGGAGCACCGGGACCCCCTCCAGCTCCAGGTACTGCTTCTTCCTGCCGCCCATCCGGCTCCCGGAGCCGGCCGCCGGAATCACCACGCCGACGCGGTCCCCGCCGTCCGACGACCCGCCGCCGGGCGAGGCGGCTCCTCCCTCGACGTTCACGGAAGCTCAGAACGGATCGGCGGCCCCGGCCGTGGCCGGCGCGTCGTCCGGCTGCTGCCGGGCGACCGAATCGAAGCGGGTGTACGCCTTGTGGAAGTAGAGGTCCACGGTCCCGGTCGGGCCGTTCCGCTGCTTCCCCACGATCAGCTCCGCCTTCCCCTCGATGTTGTTCCCGTCCTTGTCCGTGGAGCCGAAGTAGTACTCGGGCCGGAAGAGGAACATGACCACGTCGGCGTCCTGCTCGATGGAGCCCGACTCCCGGAGGTCCGAGAGCTGGGGCCGGCGGTCGGTGCGCTGCTCCGGGGCCCGGCTGAGCTGGCTCAGGGCGATCACGGGCACGTCGAGCTCCCGGGCCAGGGCCTTGAGGCCCCGGGAGATGTCGCTCACCTCCTGGACCCGGGACTCCGTTCGCCGGCTCCCGGTCATGAGCTGGAGGTAGTCGATGATCAGCATGTCCAGGTCCGTCTCGGACTTGAGCCGACGGGCCTTGGCCCGCATCTCCAGGACCGTGCTCCCCGGGGAGTCGTCGATCCAGATGGGGGCCGTGTTCAGGTGACCGGCGGCGGCGGCGAGCCGCTGGTACTCCTCGGCCGAGAGGCGTCCCCTGCGGAGCTTCTGGGCGTCGACCCGGGCCTCGGAGCAGAGAAAGCGCTGCACGAGCTGCTCCTTCGACATCTCCAGGGAGAAGATGGCGACCTTCCGGTCCTCCTCGATCGCCGCGTTCTGGGCAACATTGAGGACCAGGGAGGTCTTTCCCATGGCTGGACGGGCCGCCACGATCACCAGGTCTCCCTTCTGGAGCCCGGTGGTCATCCGGTCCAGGTCCTTGAAGCCCGTGGAGATCCCCGTGATCCCGGACTCCGTCTGCTGGAGCCGCTCGATGTGCTCGAAGGTCGGCCAGAGGATCTCCTTGATCCAGACGAAGCCTTCCCGCTCGTGGCTCTGGGCCACCTGGAAGATCCGCTGCTCGGCCTGGTCCAGGACCTCCTCCACCTGGCGCTCGCCCTGGTCGTAGACGTCGCGGATGATCCGGGACGAGGCGTCGATGAGCCGGCGGAGGAGGGCCTTCTCGCGCACGAGGCGGGCGTGGTACTCGATGTTGGCCGCCGTGGGCACGGCGTCCAGGAGGTCGGCCAGGTAGCCGTGGCCGCCGGACGACTCGAGCTCGCCGGTCTTCTTCAGCTCCTCGCTGAACGTGACCACGTCCACCACGTCCCCGCGCTCGAAGAGCCGCGCCATGGCCCGGTATAGCCGGCGGTGGGCCTCCCGGTAGAACATGGAGTCGTCCACGAGCTCCACCGCCTTCGCCACCGCGTCGGGGTCGATGAGCATCCCCCCGAGAACCGAGATCTCGGCCTCGGCGGAGTACGGGGGCTGGCGGTCGTAGGACGCCGGAGCGTCGAGGGTCTCGGGAGCGTTCACCGTGTCGGTTCAGAAGGGTGTCGAAGAGCCCCAGCGGCTCGCGTCGGGAGCGCCACGGGGCTGGATTCTTCGCTGGTGCAGCGAAGGCATCGCGTCGGCTACGTCGAGCTGTGCCAGCGGTGAAGACGGGGGCACCGCGGTGCGGAACGCACCGTGGTCGTGACCGCCCCGATCCGAAGGGAGCAGGAGGGGTGCGGACTCATACTGCGTCGGAACTCCTATCCGATGCTTTGGCATAGCCTGCGTCGTCCTTCATCGTCAGAGCCTCGCATGACCCCTGCGCGCGATCCACTGGGGCACTTCAACACCCTTTTGGATCGTGACGTCGTGAGGGCGGACGTCCGGGCGAAGCGTCGCTGCGGGCGTCGGCCCGTCGGGCATGGCCGGGCCCCGGGGCGTCCCGCGAAGTCCGCTCTTCAGCCGCCGTCC
>CAZMPV010000040.1:12024-13288 GCA_964567985.1 uncultured Gemmatimonadaceae bacterium | reverse complement strand
TGGACGGGGCCATGCGGGAGTCGCTCCGCCTCCGCCTCTTCCTGGGCTTCTTCGGGGCCGCGGCCCTGCTCCTGGGAGCCGTCGGCGTCTACGGGGTCGTCTCCTACTCGGTGAGCCGCCGGACCCGGGAGTTCGGCGTCCGGATCGCCCTGGGCGCCCGGCCCGGGCGCCTGGCCCGGACGGTGGTGCGCTCCGGGACCGCCCCGGTGCTGGTGGGCGTGGCGATCGGGCTCGGCGCCTCGCTCGTCCTCTCCCGCTTCCTGGCGGGCGTCCTCTACGGGGTGGAGCCCACCGACCCCTGGAGCCTGGCGGTGGCCTCGGCGGCCCTCCTGGCCACCGGCCTGGTGGCCGCCGCCGTTCCGGCCCTTCGGGCCGTGCGCATCGATCCGGTCCGCTCGCTCCGGGCGGAATAGCACCGAGGCCGGGGCCGGGGAAGCGTCACGGCGGAGCCCCCCTCTCCGGTCGCCCGCCGGGCCGGCTCCGCCATACCTTGGGGGGGCCACGGCAGCGAGCACCCGGAACCGGAGCTCCACAGCATGACGAACGGTCGCCTCCCTCACGGCGTCGCGGCCCTCGCCGCAACGCTCCTCTGCGCGCCCCTGACGCCCCTCGCCCTCACGGCCCAGGCCCCCCGGCCCGCCGACGAGCTGGCCCGGGAGGTCGTCGTCCGACGCACGGCGTACGGCGTGCCCCACATCCGGGCCGAGAGCCTGGAGGCCGGCTACTACGCCCTCGGCTACGTCCAGACCGAGGACTACGGCGAGCGGGTGCCCATGGGACTGATCCGGGCCCGGGGCGAGTCCACGCGCTGGCTGGGCCGGGACAGCGCCGACGTCCGGGACGACGCCATGGCCCGCCTCGTCTGGCGTCACGCCCTCGAGAGCTGGGAGAAGCTCCCCGCCGACGTCCGCTCGGCCTACCGGGGCTTCGCCGCCGGCGTGAACCGCTACGTCGAGCGCCACCCCGACGAATTCCCCGCCTGGATGAAGCCGGACTTCTCGGCCTACGACGTCCTGGCCCGGGACGTGGGGATCACCTATACCACTCTTGCCGACGGCCGGGGCTTCATGGAGCGCTGGCTCGAGCGGCACGGATCCGGCGGCGGGGGCGATGGAATGGTGCGAGCCGACGAGGGCGCCCACCGCCTCCTTCCCGCCCACGCCGAGCCCGGCTCCAACGCCTGGGCGCTGGCCCCGTCCCGGACCGAGAGCGGCGACGCGATCCTGGTCCGGAATCCCCACCTGGGCTGGGACGCCGGCTACTA
>CAZMPV010000040.1:10314-11924 GCA_964567985.1 uncultured Gemmatimonadaceae bacterium | reverse complement strand
GCGGCGACGCGATCCTGGTCCGGAATCCCCACCTGGGCTGGGACGCCGGCTACTACGAGGCCCACATGCGGGTGCCCGGGGAGCTCGACTTCTACGGCGACTTCCGCGTGGGCGGGCCCTTCGGGATCATCGGCGGGTTCAACCGGCGGCTCGGCTGGTCCACCACGAACAACTACCACGACCAAGACGAGGTCTACGCCCTGGAGGTCGACCCCGAGCGGGCGGACCACTACCTCCTGGACGGCGCCTCCCTGCCCCTGGAGCGGGAGGTCGTCCGGGTGACCTTCCAGAACGGGACCGGCACCGGCACCGAGGCGGTGGAGGTCCGGACCACGGCCCTGGGCCCGGTCGTCCACCGGGGGATGGGCAAGGTCTTCGTCCTGAAGGAGCCCGGCCACCGGGAGCACCGCCTCGGCCAGCAGTTCCTGCGCATGATGCAGGCCCAGAGCCTGGAAGAGTGGAAGGAGGCCATGCGCATGCAGGCCCGGACGGCGTCGAACTTCACCTACGCCGACGCCGACGGGAACATCTTCTACGTCTCGAACTGGAAGCCGCCCCACCGGCCCCATCCGGCCGGCGGCGACACGGCGGTGGTGGCCGCCCGCTCCACCGACGACGTCTTCACCCGCTACGTGCCCTGGGACTCGCTCCCCATGCTCGCCAATCCGGAGGGCGGCTACCTCCACAACGAGAACGACCCCTTCCACTACGCCAACCTGAACGAGGTCATGGACCCGGGGGACTACCCGCCGGACTATCCCGAGCCCCGGCTCCGGCTCCGGAGCCAGCACTCCCTGGAGCTGATCGCCGGTGACGACGTTCTCAGCCTGGAGGAGGTCGTCCGGCGGAAGAACTCCATGGGCATGCTCCTGGCCGACCGGGTGAAGTCGGACCTCCTGGACGCCGTCCGCTCGAGCCTGGAGATCCCCGCGGGGACCCCGGAGGAGCGGGCGGTGGAGGAGGAGCTCGCCGCGGCCGCCGACCTCCTGGAGCGGTGGGACGACACCGTGGCCCGGGAGAGTCGGGGCGGCGTCCTCTTCAAGACCTGGTGGTGGCGCTACCTGGAGACCGCTCCCGGCGCCGACGACGCCGACGGCACCCCAGCGTCGGCGGGCTTCGACGCGCCGGCCGACGAGCTCTTCCGGGAGCCCTGGACGCCCGACGCGCCCACCTCCACGCCCCGGGGGCTGGCCGACCGGCGGCGGGCCGTCGAAGCCTTCCGCTGGGCCGTTCGGGAGACCGCCGAGCGCCACGGCGCCTGGGACGTGGCCTGGGGCGACGTTCACCGAGCCCGGATCGGCGAGGTGGACGTGCCGGTGGGCGGCTGCACGGGGTTGCTGGGCTGCTTCCGGGTCCTCTGGTACACCGAGGACGACGACGGCAAGCTGAGGGTCCGGGGCGGGGACGGCTGGGTCTTCGCGGTGGCCTTCGGAGAGGAGGCGCCCCGGGCCTACACGATCCTCGCCTACGGCCAGAGCGCGAAGGAGGGCTCGCCCCACCACTCGGACCAGCTCCGCATGTTCGCGAACAACGAGATGAAGCCCGTCGCCTTCACCGAGGACGCGATCCGGGAGGGCGTGATCCGGGAGTACCGGCCGGGGCTGGAGGAG
>CAZMPV010000040.1:0-10214 GCA_964567985.1 uncultured Gemmatimonadaceae bacterium | reverse complement strand
TGACCCGCCGCACCGGCTCCGCCGACCTTCCCCTCCACGGGGGTCGGGCGCCCCGCTGGCTCTTCGAGCGCATGAGCCGGCTCGCTCCGGCGGTGGTGGAGGCGATCGTCCTGGAGCACGGCCCCGACGAGGTGCTCCGGCGCCTCTCCGACCCCTGGTGGTTCCAGGCTTTCGGCTGCGTCCTCGGCTTCGACTGGCACTCCTCCGGGGTGACCACCACCGTCTGCGGCGCCCTCAAAGTGGGCCTCGAGGGCCGGCAGGCCGACACGGGGCTGTGGGTCGCCGGCGGGAAGGGGCGGGCCTCGAGGCGGACCCCGGCCGAGCTCCGGAGCCAGTCCGAGCGGACGGGCCTGGACGGAGAGGCCCTCGTCCGGGCGTCGCGGCTCTCGGCGAAGGTGGATTCGTCCGCGGTCCAGGACGGCTTCCAGGTCTACCATCACGCCTTCTTCCACACCCGGAACGGGGCCTGGGCGGTGGTACAGCAGGGGATGGACGACGGCGAGGGCGCCGCCCGGCGCTATCACTGGCTCGGCGAGTCGGTCGCCGACTTCGTCTCCGACCCCCACGCCGCGGTCTGCTCCGACCTCCGGGGGCAGCGTGTTCTGAACCTGGCGGCCGGCGAGTCGGAGGGGGCGCGGCGAGCCTCGACCGAGATGGCCGCCGAAGAACCCGAGCGGATCGTCCGGGAGCTGAAGGCGCTCCGGGGCGAGCCGAGCCTCTTCGGGCCGTGGAGCCCCGGGGGAGGATCCGCCGCGGGCTCGGAGGAGAGGCTACGCATGCCCCGACGCCACCACGTGGTCGAAGCCGAGGACGTGGACCCGTCCCGGCTCCGGAGCGTCCTGCTGTCCACCTACGAGCGCCAGCCGGAAAGCTACGAGGAGCTCCTGGGCGTGAAGGGCGTGGGCGGCCGCTCCCTCCGGGCCCTGGCGCTGCTCTCGGAGGTCGTCTACGGCGAGCCGGCCAGCGCCCGGGACCCGGCCCGCTTCTCCTTCGCCCACGGCGGCAAGGACGGCCACCCCTATCCGGTGGACCGGGAGACCTACGATCGCTCGATCCACCTGCTCCGGGAGGCGGTGGACGATGCCCGGGTCGGCCGCACCGACCGGGTGAAGGCGCTGAAGCGCCTGGCCGGCTGGGAGAGCGAGGCGGCTACCCGGCCCGGATCCACTCCAGGATCTTCGCCGGCAGCCGGTCCCGGTTCCTCCGGGTGACCTCCACGAGGCGGGCGTCCTCGTGCTCCCGGACGTCGGCGATGAATCCGCCCGCCCGGCGGGCGACGGTGGCGAGCAACGGCGTCTCCGCGGAGAGCAGGCGCCGGACCAGGTCGACGAACGCCTCGGAGTAGCACTCCATCCTGCCGATCTCGTCGATGACGAAGAGGGGTGCCGACTCGGGAATCCGGGCCACCGCCTCGTCCACGGCGGCGACGTCCACCCCGTACTTCGAGACCCGGGGCTCGCCCTCGATCTCCACGTGGGCCATGATCCGCCTCCAGCCGTCGAAGGAGACGATGCGGAAGCCCTTTCGGCCCTCGGCGTCCCGGATCTCCTCGGTGTAGAAACCGGCGGCGGGGCCGTCGAGCTCTTCGACGACCCTACGGATGACAGTGGTCTTCCCCACCCCGGGGCGGCCGGTGAGGAGGAGGGTTCGGGGGGCGGTTTCGCTCATCTCACCGTCTCCGTACCATCCAGCGGGCCCGGCGTTCGGCCGGGCCGGTGAACAGGAACCGCCACGACGCCATGACCGCACGGACCACCCCCGGCCTCCTCGCCGCCGTCCTGGCGGCGGGGCTCGTCGCCGCCCCGCTGTCGGCCCAGGAGCCCGACGACCGCATTCCGCCCCGCCCGATCGACCCGCCGGACGCCTTCGACGCCGCCGTGGTGACCGGCACCCGGAACCCGGACGGCCGACCCGGCGACGGCTACTGGCAGCAGAGGGCGGACTACGAGATCGACGCCGAGCTCGACCCGGAGGAGGGCGTGCTCCGGGCAACCGAGACGATCACCTACCACAACCGCTCGCCGGACACCCTGGAGGTGGTCCTCCTCCGGCTGGAGCAGAACGTCTACGCGCCGGGCGCCCGGAGGAACCGTCGGGTGGTGCCCACCGGCGGAGTCACGATCAGCGACGTCGAGGTGGACGGCGAGCCGGCGACGACGGAGCATCCGGGCTCGGGCTACTACGAGCCCCTCACGCTCACGGCGGTGAACCTGAACCGGCCCCTGGCTCCCGGCGAAGCGGCCCGCATCTCCCTGGACTTCAGCTTCGCCGTCCCCGCCGCGCCCACCTTCCGCCAGGGGAACGTGGACGGCGAGCTCTTCGGCCTGGCCCAGTGGTATCCCCGGGTCGCGGTATACGACGACGTCTACGGGTGGGACTACACCCCCTATCTGGGCGACGGCGAGTTCTACCTCGAGTACGGCGACTTCGACGTGCGGATCACGGTGCCCGGTGGCTGGGTCGTCGGGGCCACCGGGACCCTCCAGAACCCCGAGGAGGTGCTGACCGCCGAGGCAGCCCGGCGGCTCTCCGCGGCCCGGGGCTCGGACGAGGTGGTCCGGGTGATCTCCGCCGCCGACGTCGAGGCCGGCCGGACGACGCAGGAGGCCGCCGAGCTCACCTGGCGCTTCACCGCCTCCGACGTCCGGGACTTCGCCTTCGCCACCTCCGACACCTACGCCTGGGACGCGAAGGGCGTGGACGTCCGGGGACCGGACGGGGAGACGTCCCGGGTCCTCGCCCAGGCCTTCTACCGCCCCCACCTCGAGACGTGGCGGCAGCGGGGCATCGAGTTCGTCGCCCACTCCCTGACCAGCCTGAGCGAGTGGATCGGCCTCTACCCCTATCCCCAGCTCAGCATCGCCGAGGGGCCGACCGGCGGCATGGAGTACCCGATGTTCATCTTCAACCCGTCGACGAACTCCGTCCGGGGCCTGGCCGGCGTGACGATCCACGAGGCGGCGCACCAGTGGTTCCCCATGGCGGTGGGGACGATGGAGGCGAAGCACGCGTGGATGGACGAAGGGATCGTCAGCTACTGGGACGAGATGTCGGCGGCGACGCTGTGGGACGAGGCCTCCCCCGACTGGGGAAGGACGTCGTCGTATCTGGGGGTGGCCGGCACCGAGCGGGAGGTGCCGCTGATGCGTCACACCGACCTGGTGAACCCCTACGGCAGCCGGGGGATGGCCGCCTACACGAAGCCCGCCGTCGTCCTGGGCGCCCTCCGGAGCGTGGTGGGCGACTCCACCTTCCTGGCCGCCTTCCGGGATCTCTACGAGAGCTGGACGTACCGGCACCCGCAGCCCTGGGACGTCTTCAACACCTTCGAGCGCCACGCGGGCCGGGACCTCGACTGGTTCTGGCGTCCGCTCTTCTTCGAGACCGCCGTCCTGGACCACGCCGTCGAAACCGTGGAGCACGTCGGCGACCGGAGCCGGATCGTGCTCCGGGACCGGGGCCGGGTGATCCTGCCCACCCCGGTGCTCATGGAGATGGCCGACGGCTCGACCCGCCGGGCGTGGGTCCCGGCCGACGTCTGGCTCGAAATGGGCCGGCGCCACGAGCTGACCGTTCCGGGGGAGGTCGTCCGCGTCGAGCTCGACCCCGAGGGCGCCTTCCCGGACGTGGAGCGGGCGAACAACACCTGGGACGGGGGAATGTAGGGCCGCCGCTATCCCCCCTCCCGCAGCACCCGGATCGGGCTCACCCCGCTGGCCCGCCAGGCCGGCGCCCAGGTGGCCACCATTCCCACCAGCCCCAGGATCGCCGCCACGCCGGCCAGGGTGGCGGGATCCCGGGCGCCGACGCCGAAGAGGAGCTCCTCCAGGAGCCCCGTGGCCCAGAGGCTCGCCCCGACGCCGACGACGAGGCCCACCGCCACGGGCGCCATCCCCCGGAGAAGCGCGTCCCGGAGCACCGCCGTCCGGGGGGCGCCCAGGGCCCGACGCACGCCGAACTCCGGCACCCGCCGCGCCACCGTGTAGGAGGTCACGCCGTAGACGCCGACCGCGCCGAGGAGGAGCGCGAGCCCGCCGAAGCCCGCCATGAGGAGCGCGAGGAATCGGCGGGTGCCGGCCGAGCGGCCGACCACGCTCTCCATGGCGTCCATCTCGGTGATCGGCACCTGCTCGTCCACGGACCAGACCGCCTCCCGGACGGCGCCGGCCAGGCCCAGCGGGTCCCCGGGGGCCCGGACCAGGATCCACATGGCCACCGCGCCGGTCCACTTCGGGTGGGGCACGTAGAATTCGGGGCGGGGCTCGACGTCCAGGGCGTGCTGGCGGACGTCGCCGACCACGCCCACGACCCGGAAGGCCTGGCCGTCGGGCTGGAAGAGCCGCACTTCCCGGCCCAGCGCCTCGTCCCCGGGCCAGTAGCGCTCGACGAAGGCTCGATTCACCACGGCGACCCGTCCCTCGCTCCCGGCCAGAGCGTCCGGGTCCGCCCGACCCCGGCGGACGGGCACGCCCGCCACCCGGAAGTAGTCGGGCTGGACGACCCGGAAGTTGGCCAGGGGCGCCGGATCGCCCGGGCCCACGGTCACGCCCTCGGGATAGAGCGGAAAGCTCCAGTTCGCCCCGGTCAGGGGAAGGAGATGGATCCCCGACGCCGCCTCGACGCCGGGCACCGCCTCCACCCGCTCGAGGACGCGCTCGTAGTAGTCCACGAACTCCACGCCGCTCTCGTAGCGCGATTCGGGCGGGCTCAGACGAAAGACGAGCAGGCCCTCGGGCTCGAAGCCCGGATCGACGTCGTAGAGGGAGCCCAGGGAGCGGCCCAGGAGGGCGGCGCCGGTGACCAGCACCACGGCCAGGGCCACCTCGCCGCCCACGAGCCACCGGGTCAGCCCCCCCTGGTGTCGCCCGGAGGAGGCGCCCCGCCCGCCCCCGGTCCGGAGCGAGACGGCGGGATCGCCGGCTCCGGCCCGGAGCGCGGGAAGGAGGCCGAAGAGGAGGGCCGCCCCCAGGGAGACGGCCAGGGCGAAGGCGAGCACACCGCCGTCCACCGCCACCTCTCCGGCCCGGGGGAAGGTCACGGGCGCGACGGAGACCAGGAACGGCACGCCCTGTACGGCGAGTAGCGTGCCGAGCCCCCCGCCGACGAGCCCCAGGACCAGGCTCTCCGTCAGGAGCTGGCGGGCGAGGCGGGCCGGCCCGGCACCCATGGCCTGGCGCACGGCGAGCTCGCGCTTCCGGGCCTCGCCCCGGGCCAGGAGCAGGTTGGCCACGTTGGCGCAGGCGATGAAGAGGACGAGCCCCACGGCCCCCAGGAGCACCCAGAGCGCCGCGTCCACGTCCTCGACCTGGTGGGCGTGGAAGGGCTGGACCCGGGCCCGGCGTGCCTCGTCTCTCTCGACGAACGCCGGGACCTCGTCCTGGATCGCCTCCGCCACCGGGGCGAGCTGGGCCGTGGCCCGCTCGACGGTCGCGCCGGGAGCCAGCCGGGCCACGCGCCAGTTCACGTAGCGGCTCTCGTCCTCGGCAACCGGGGTGCCGGGCTCGTGGTGGAGCGGTACCCAGAGCTGGACCCGGTCGTCGGGCAGCGCCCGGAAGCCGGCGGGCATGACGCCGATGACCGTCCGGGCCTCGAAGTCGTGGCCCGCGAGCTCGATCCGCCGTCCGACCACTTCCGGATCGCCGCCGTAGCGGCGCATCCAGAGGCCGTGGGAGAGGACGACGACGCCGGCCCGGTCCGGGAGCGCGTCGTCCGGCCGGAAGCCCCGGCCCACGGCGGGCTCGACCCCCAGGAGCCGGAAGTGGTTCGGCGAGACCAGGGCCCCGTTGAGCCGGAGCGGGTCGCCCTCGCCCAGGAGCGTGAACTCCCACACCGAGATCCCGGAGACGGCCTCCAGGGCGTCCACCTCCCGCTCGACCCGCTCCACCATGGCGATGTTGAAGTTGGTCTCGGGCCAGACGGTGACGAGGCGGTCGGGCGCGGCGTAGGGGAGCGGCTCCAGGAGGACCGAGTCGACGACGGTGAAGACCGCCGTGTTCGCCCCGACGCCCAAGGCCAGGGTGACGACGGCCGCTGCGGCGAAGCCCGGGGCCCTTCGCAGGCTCCGGCCCGCGAAGCGCACATCCCGGGCCCAGCCACCGGAGATCCCGCCCCCGTCTCCTCCGGGACGGAGCACCCGGATCCACTCGGCCGCCCCGTGACGGACCACGTCCCGGATGCCGGCGAGCCAGACCCGGAGACGGCCGATCGGACCGTCGGCCCCGGCGAGCCGGTCCCGGAAGAGCGCCTCCATCTCCCGGCCGAAGCGCGCCCGGAAGCCGGGGGGGAGGAGCCCCAGCAGGAGCCGGTAGGCGCGAGGAGCGCGGCGGTCGGGCGTCTGCGGGTCACGGTTGCTCACGGCGCCGACTCCAGCAGGTCCCGGACCGCGTCGTCGGCCACGAGGGCCCGGAGGCGTGCGGCCTCCGCCCGGGCCACCTCGGTTCCCAGGCTCGTGAGCTCCAGGTAGGTGCGGCGCTCGTCGGCCTCGCCCTCGCCCTCGGGCGGGTCGGTCTCGACCAGGAGCCCGTCGTCCAGGAGCCGGCGGATCCGGCGATAGAGGTTGGCCGGATAGATCGTGGCCCACGACGCCTCCCGGGCCTCGATCTCCTTCACGATCCGGTAGCCGTGGGACGGGCCGCCCCGGAGCACCAGGAGGATCCGGAACTCCAGGGGATGCAGGGGAAGGAAGCCGGCGGGGTCGGGACGGTCGGGCACGGGCGCTCCTCCGGATAGTGTCAGTTCGACAATACTATCCTTTCGACACGATCCGGCGGAAGAGGGTTGCCTACGGCCCTCCGCCCACGGCCCGCTCCAGGTCGGCGAGCATCTGGCGGGCCTGGGGGTCGGCGGCGTCGAACTCCACGGCCCGGCGAGCGTGGGGGAGGGCCTCGGCGTAGCGCTCGAGGCGGATCAGGGTGCGCCCCAGCTCGAAGTGGGCCCGGGCGAGCCCCGGGTCGGTCTCGACGGCCCGCTCGTACGCCGCCGCGGCTTCCTCCAGGCGTCCGGCGCGCTGGTGGGCGTTGCCCAGGTTGAAGTGGGCCAGCGGCTCGTAGGGGTCGAGCTCCAGCGCCCGGCGGTACGCCCGGGTGGCGCCCGCCGGATCTCCGGCCCGGTTCCGGGCGATGCCCAGGTTCACCCAGCCCAGAGGCCGCTCCGGGTCGGCCTCCAGGCTCCGCTCCAGGGTCCGGACCGCGGCGGCATAGTCCCCGGCCGAGGTGTGGAGGAGGCCGAGGGCCTGGAGCAGACGGGCGTCGCCCGGGAGCACCTCCAGCGCCTTGTCGTAGGCGGCCCGGCTGCGCTCCCGGTCGCCCTCCTGCCGGTAGTGGTCGCCGAGAAAGCCGAGGGCCAGGGCCCAGCGGCGCCGGGTCGCCTCGTCGCCGGCGTCGCCCCGGAGGCGCTCGGCCAGGAGCGCCCGGACGTCGGCGTCGCCGCCCCGGCTCCAGTGGAGCGCGGCCAGCGCCAGGGCCCGGACGTCCAGGTCCGTGCTCCGGCTCAGCCCCTCGAGGCGTTCCACGACCGCGGGCTCCAGGTCGGGGGCGTCGGGAGGCAGGCGCTCGACCAGGAGTCGGGCCAGGGCCTGGAACTGGGCCAGCGGGTCGGCCTGGTCGGGTCGGAGGAGGAGCTCGGCCGCCTCGGCCCGGGTCGTCGCCGTCTCCCGGTGCAGCATCCCCCGGACCAGGGGCCTGTGGGGCTTGAGCTCGCCCCACCACGCCTCCGCCCGACGCTGGAGCTCGGCCGGCGAGCGGTCCTGGTGACACATGGCGCAGGCGCTCTCCACGCCGACGGAGTCGTCGAAGGCGGGCCGGGGCACCGGAATGGTGTGATCGGAGCGGGCGAAGGGCACGCCCGGGCCGACCTCCGGGTGCTGGAGGTAGGGCATGTGGCAGCTCACGCAGCGGCTGCCCTCGGATTCCGGCGGGTGGAAGGTGTGGTCCTCGATAGGCTCCGCCTTCGAGGCGTGGCACGCCGTGCACTGGCCGTCGTCGTAGGGTCCGTCGAGGGGGCGGCGGTTCACGTCCCAGTAGCCCTGACCATGGGGCTCGTGACAGCTCACGCAGTCCATGGGCCCGTCCAGGTAGCACTCGCTGGAGAGATGGGTGGCCTGGTAGGCGAACGTCCGCACCCGGAAGTCGGGCGTGTAGGGCCGGTCGCCCAGGACCGGGAACTTGAGCGCGAAGTGCTCCTCCAGGCCGGCGCCGGGGAGGTAGCCCTCCTTCAGGACGTCCTTGAGGCCGTGGCAGCGGAAGCAGACCGCCAGGGAGGAGTCTTTCGGCAGGTTCGCCAGGCTCCGGATCCGGGGATCCGCCCCGGCGCGCCCTTCGCTGGCCCACGTCACGTGCTCCCGGGCGGGGCCGTGGCACGACTCGCAGTTCACCCGGAGCGTGGAGTATTCGGTGTCGTAGCCCCGGCCGGGGTCCAGACCGACCCGGATCTGGCTCCCGTGGCACTGCTGGCAGTTCGTGAAGCGGGCCTCGGTGCCCAGCACGCGGCTCGGCGGCCAGTCGCCGCAGTCCGCCAGGCGCATCTCCGGCGTGATCGGCACCCACCCCTCGTCGGTCCGGGTGCCGGTGTTGCAGAACCAGCGGCCGGCCTGCCGGGACCAGTCCCAGGGCACGAAGCGGAGCGTGCCGTCCACCCAGCGGGTGAAGAAGCCCTGGGTGCCCCCGCCGAGCATGTGGCCCCCGCCGACCACCCCGGCCACCGGATAGTGGACCTCGTCGTGGCCGTCCTGGCGGACGACGAACTCGTAGCTCCCCTCCCCGTCACCCCGGGGGACGACGACCGCGTCGGCGAAGCGGATCGGCGTGCCGTCGAAGGGCGCGAGGAGCAGGTCCGGGGCCGGATCGCCGCCGGCCCGCCCATGGGTGGAGGTGGCCCAGGCCTCGTACTTCTCGGCGTGGCAGGAGGCGCAGGCCTCGGCCCCGGCGAAATCCTCCCGGGAAATGTCGGGGCCTTCGGCGAATTCCGGCGGCGGGAAGTGGGCGAGGCTCGCTCCGGCGCCCGAACCCGACGCGGAGGAGGGCCCGTCCGGCCCGCCGTCGCCCGGGAGGAGCCAGAGGCCGACGGCCAGGGCCGCGGCCAGGACGAGGCCGGCGACGACGAGGGCACGCCTTCGGCTCACGGCCGGCCTCCCGGGAGCCCGGCCCCGTCCCGGGACCAGGCCGGGCCGACGCAGTCGCAGAGGGTGCGGATGTAGCCCACCAGGGACCGGATCTGGCCCCGGCTCAGGGTGCGCCCGAAGGCCGGCATCCGGGGGCTGCCGTCCAGGACCCAGGCTCCGGCGTGGATCCCGTCGAAGAGGGTGTCGTCGGGCCGCCGGGCCATGAGGGAGTCGGCGGCGTGGGGAGTGGGGGTCGCGTCGAGGTAGCGGGCGTTCCAGCCGTCGCCCTCGCCGGTGGGGCCGTGGCAGTGGGCGCACCAGCGGGCGTAGAGGGCGACGGAGTCGGATTCGGCCATGGACCCGGCCGGGTTCCCGGGCAGATTCCCCACCGGGGGGGCCTCGGCCAAAGAGCCGTCCCCCTCGACCCTTCCCCCGCCCCCGTGCCACAGCCAACGGGCCACCTCGTCCAGCTCCTCCGCCGCGTAGAGCGGCGTCGGCATCCGGGCCCCCGGCACCGTCTCCCGGGGCCGGTGGATCATCGCCCTCAGAAACGACGGCGTCAGCCGCTCGCCCACCCCGTCGAGGGCCGGCCCGATCCGCCCGCCCTCCCCCTCCAGCGAGTGGCATCCCAGACACGAGAGCCGCTCCCGGACGAGCCGCTCCGTGCGGCGGGCCCGGAAGGGAGTCGGCGCCCGCTCCAGCCCGGCAGGCACGGGCCCGGGCGACGACAAAGAAATCAGGTAGCCCGTCACGGCCTCCACCTCGGCGCCGCTCAGCTCGAAGTCGGGCATCCGGCTCCCGAGCCCGGGTCGGTGCCCGGCCGGGCGAATCGTCTCCGGCGACGCCAGGTACTCCTCCAGCCACGAGCGTTGGACCCGGGCGCCCTCCCGGCTCAGGTCCGGACCGTCACGCCAGGGCTCGACGCCGGGGCGGGCGTGGCAGGCCGCGCAGTTGAGCGTCCGGAAGAGCCGTTCGCCGTCCGCCGGCTCCACCTCCGCGTGGCGGCTCCGGGCGGCGGCGGCCTCGCCGGCCCGGGGCTCGCCGGCCAGGTAGAGGGCCAGGGCCAGCCGCTCCCGCTCCGAGAGGCCGAAGTCCGGCATGCGGGCAGGGGCGATCT
>CAZMPV010000039.1:0-13405 GCA_964567985.1 uncultured Gemmatimonadaceae bacterium | reverse complement strand
AAGCTGCCGCCCGGAGCCGGGCGGTGGAATGGCGCCGGGGGAACGGATCAGGGGCCGGCCCCGGAGGGGGCGAGCCCGGCCACGTTGCCGGCGGTGAGTCGGAACTGCCCGAAGAGGCCGAGCTGGAACTGGGTGGCGCCGAGGCGACGCCCGACGAAGGACTGTCGATCGACGTAGCTGAGCTGGAGACCCACGTCGAGCTGGGCCAGCCGGGAGTCCACGGTGAGGTTCACCGAGCGGTTCCGCTGATCCACGAAGGCCACGCACTCGCTCCGGCCCAGGGGAGTGCGACAGTTCCGGTCCGCCGTGTACTGCCAGCCCAGGGAGACGTCGATCGGGCGCTCGAGGCGCTCGCCCAGGGCACCCGGGAGGGGGAAGCTGGCGGTCACCGACAGCCCGTGGAGGTCCCGGGTGTGCTCGGTCTCGCCGGTCGGATCCGTGCCGAGGCTCTCCTCGAAGCGACCCCGGTATCGGGTCCGGAGACCGCCGGCCCAGCTCAGGGTGAGCTCCACCGGGACCTCCCGGAACTCCCGGGCCCGGAGCTGCTCGCTGCCCCGGCCGTGGGTGATCCGCTGGCTCCGCTCCACGAAGCCCGAGGAGAGGGAGACCCGGCTCAGCACCTGCTGGACTCCCGCAGGCAGGGGAAGCGCGCCGATCCGGGCCGAGAGCCCCGGCCAGGTGACCTCCCGGACCCGGCGGGCGCTCCGGGCGTCCAGGGTCCGCCCCAGGGAGCGCCGGTAGCGGAGCTGGACGGTGAGGTCGAGGGGCAGCCGGACTCCCCCGCTCGCCCGGAAGGCCTCCCGATCCAGGAAGACCGAGGCCGAGTCCCCTCCCAGGGCCCGGAAGGCGCTCTCTTCGGCGAGGCCGAGCTGGAAGCCGGCGCCCGGGCTCACGGGCTCCCGGTAGAAGCGGGCGGTGATCCCGTCCTCCCAGCTGGCGTCCAGGGGCTCGAGGGCCCGGACCCCGGCCTGGATCATCCGCTCGACCCCTCCGACGTCGGGCTCCCGGGGTCCCAGGAGGCGGCCGACCAGCGAGTCCGGGTCCAGCGTGACAGCAGCCCGCAGATCGCGCTGGCCGTTCACGTTCCGCTGGAGGGCGACCGCCCGGCCGCCTCCCTCCCCCGCCCGCTCGACCAGGTTCGGATCCCGGAGCGAAGCGTAGTAGGTGCTCGCGTTCACGTCGGTCGTGAGCCAGCCGGCCAGCTCGGGCCTCCACCCCAGCCGGGTCCGGAGCGTCCGGTTCGTCTCCCAGCCGAGGTCGAGCCCGTCGAGGCCGGCCCGGGCCCGCCGGATCAGGGCCCGGGTCCCGGGGTCGGTGGTGGTCTCCTCGGGAGGAAGCAGGTCCCGGATCGTCAGCAGGTCCAGGCCGGCGGTCAGGCTCTCGAAGGGTCGCAGATCCAGGTTCGCGCTGGTCTCCAGGGTCTCCCGTCGGGAGGGGGTCGGACGTACCAGGCTGTCCGAGCGCAGGCGGAGGATCTGCTCGAAGCGGAAGGCCTCGCTCCGCCGCCGGAAGTACGAGGACCCCAGGGAGATCCTCTCCGGCGTCCAGCGCAGGCGAGCGCCGAGGAGGCGATCCTCGAGGAATCCGGGAAGGAGGGCTCCGACCACGCCGGCGAGAGCGTCGGGGATCACGGGAACGGTCCGACTGTCGGGGCGGCGGTCGTAGCCGAGGCGCGCGTTCACCCCCCGGCTGGCGTGCTCGGCCGTCACCGTGGTGATCCGGCTGCGGCTGTATCCGGCTCCGGCCTCCAGCCCGCCGGTGAGGCGGTCCACCCACCCGGCGTCCTCCTCGGGAACCCTCCGCCGGACGCTGAGCGAGACCCGGGTGCTCCGGTCCTCGGGGTGCCGGAGGTCGGAGAGCCTGGTCGCCCGGACATCGGTCCCGGAGAGGAAGAAGGGGTCCCGCTCGGTGCGGTCGTGGGAGACGGTGATCGGCGCGGAGACGCCCCACTCCTCCGGCGTGAAGCGGTCCAGGCTCAGCGTCGTCCTCAGGCTCACGGACCGGTCCCGCTCGTAGTCGGGACCGAGCTCGAGCTGCCGGAAGAAGGCCCCCCGGTCCCGGATGGAGAAGCGGGCATCGGCGACCTCGCCCGCCCGGACCCCCACGTCCACGTACCCGGCGGCGCCGGCCTCCTCCACCCCGGACGCGAGCCTCAGCTCGTTGACCCACACCTCTCCGGTCGTCGCCGTCTCTCCCCGGTTCCAGACCCCCATGGAGACCTCCCGGACGGCCGCCAGGTTCGGCGCGCGGCCCCGGTCCCGGAGCACGACCGCGTAGGTCGAGTCCGCGCTCCACACCGTCAGGGGCGGTCCCCCCGGCTCCGGCGGGTTCGAGAGGAGCTCGATCTCGGCGGTGCGGCGAAGCTCGAGCCACTCTCCGAAGTCGATCACGATCTCCGGGAGCCAGTCCTCCCGCCGGACCGCCTCCGGATTCGCCGCGGGCTCCAGGCGCGTCCGGTAGAGGTAGAAGTTCTCCGGATCGCTGCCGACCTTCACGAAGAACTCCACGGGCTCGTCGCTCCCCCATTCGCCCCGGCGGGCCACGGCCCAGATCCGGGCCTCCCTGTACGTCAGGAAGTCCCGGGGCCGCTGGGGAAAGCGCTCGTAGACCTCCGCCCGCTCCCCGCCCGGGAGCCCCTCGTAGGCGATCCCCAGGGCCCGCTCCTTGAACTCCACCCCTCCGCCCCCGAAGGCGGCCGTGGGGTCGTCCAGGCGCTCCACCACCCCGGGGGGGGAGTCGTAGGCGTCGCCCTCGCTGAGCTCGCTCACCTGGGCCACCTCTACCCGGCCGCCGCTCCCCGGCACGTCCCCCGAGATCCCCCGGACGATGCCGTTCACGCTCCGCTCGACCCAGGGCGAGCCCACGATGCGCATCCGGGCCAGGATCGCCGAGCCCTCTCCCCGTCCCGCGAGCGTCAGTCGGAGGTTCTCGACGGAGCGGAGGTGGGTCTCGGGCACGAAGCCCCCCACCGGGATCCCCCCGGGGCCCCGGATCGGGATGCGGAAGAGGCGAAAGCCGGTGCCCGTCTCGTCCCGGGTCCGGGCCAGGTACGGCGAGCTGCCGTCCAGGCGGACGACGTAGCGGAGGTGCCGGTCCCGGGTGTCCAGATTGCCGTTGTCGTCCAGGTCCTCGGTGTCCCGGAGCCCGTTACCCCGGGTGCAGTTGGCCCGACGGTCGCCGATCCGGTAGACCCGGGCGCGCTCGGCCAGGCACTCCTCGCCCCAGACGCCCCGCCGGTCCGCCGCGTCGCTCCAGATCTCCCCGCGCCGGGGATCGGCCTCCTGGTCCAGGAGCCCGAGGCCCCACGGCTCGCCGGTCTCCTCCTTCACGCCGTTCACCCGCCCGGCCCGATCGACGAAGAAGGCGTCCTCGCTCACCACGCCCAGGTCCAGGATCAGCGTCAGGGAGTCGCCGTCGGCCACGTAGAACTCGACGAAGTCGCTCCGGGAGAGGTCCAGGCCGGACGGGCTCAACACCGTCGTCAGGGAGCGCCAGCGCCGCTCCCCGGAGTCGGGTCCGCCCTCCCGGCCGAAGCTGAGAAGCAGCCCCGGCTCCCTGCGCTGGGTCCCGGCCACCCGGATCTGCTTGTCGATGTCCTGGCGGGGGAGGAAGCCCTCGAAGACGCCGACGCTGTCGCCCTGGGCTCCCTCCTGGATCCAGTTGTGCTGCCAGACCAGGGCGGCCGAGCTCTCCACGTCGAGGGTCGTCGGCAGGACCTCCTCGGCGCCCCGGCGGTCCCCGGGGGCGCTGCCCAGCCGCCACTCGGACGTCGTCAGGGAGACCGAGCGCTGGTCGGAGGCGTCGAAGTCGTCGACGAAGACCGCGCCCCGGGTGTTCGGCGTCGGGAGGGAGAGCGCCAGCTCGCCCCGGACGCTCACCGACGACGAGTCGCCCTCCCTGAGCCCCGGCACCCGCTCGAGGGCGTCCTGGAGCCAGCCGGCGTCGAAGCCCAGCGATCCGCTCATGCCCCCGAGGCTGATCGACGTCGGCTCCACACCCAGCGTCGGACGCCGGACCAGCGTCTCCTCGGCCTGGTGCAGCCCCAGGAGGTCGAAGCCCCCGTAGTCGGAGAGGTCCCAGTGGGCCCGGAGCCCCACCACCGACGTGGGGGCGATCCGGAAGGCCGACTTCTGCTCCCAGGTGGCCCGGATCTCGGCCTCGGGCACCGAGGCGAAGAGGGCGTCCGGGTCCAGCAGCGTGACCTGGCCGATGTCGTAGTCGATCCGGTAGTCCACCCCCCGCTCCAGGCGCCGCTCGCCCAGGTAGATCCGCTCGCTCCCGTCCCGGACCCCGAGGGCGCCCAGGGAGAAGCTCGAGATCACGTCCCGGCTCTGGATCCGGAAGGGGATCGTCAGCCGGAAGAGCCCGCCGGCGGTCCGCTCCACGGGGTCCGGGTCCCGGTAGATCCGGGGATTCGCGTCGGCGCCCAGGATCCGGGCCGTCTCCTCGGCGGAGAGCCCCAGGGAGGGGACCGGCGGGGGGCGCTGGAAGGGCCGGCTCGTGGGAAACACGATGAAGGTCCCCGGGACCGGCGGCTGGTCGCCCAGGAACTCCTCGGCCGGCGTGTAGACGAAGGTCCGGTCCAGCTCGTCCACGGGCGACTGCTCGTCGAGCCCGAAGAGCCGGAGGAAGGTGACGTCCCGGTCTCCGAGCCCCCGCTTGAAGGTCCGTCCCGCGCTCAGCTCCCCCAGCGAGATCGTCAGCTCCACCGACGCGGGATCGACATCGTTCGAGCTCGAGACCCGGTAGACCTGATGCATCTCCCGGTCCCAGGTGGGGCGTCCCGGCTGGTGCAGGGCCCCCGACGCCTTGAGGAGCTGTAGGGTGGGGCGTCCGCCCCGGTTGTGGATCCGCTCCGGATTGTAGTCGCCGACCGAGTCGCCGGCGGCGGTCACGTAGGTGACGGCGAGCATCTCGTCCCGGCCCAGGGGGCGCCGCAGGGCGAGCCAGAGGCCGCTGGAGTGGACCATGTAGTCCACGCCGGGCTGGAGGTAGCGGAACCAGCCCGACTCCTCGACCCGCCCTTCTCCCGAGCCGGCCACGGCGTCGGCCTGGATGTAGCCCTCGACCTGCTGGCGGGTCACCGGGTCGGCCTCGAAGCGGTAGACCTGGACCGGCACGCCGCCCGGGGCCACGTCGGCCGGCGCCGCAGAGGGGGTCAGGGACAGCGCGTCCACGTGGGGCCAACCCGCCAGCTCCGTCGGATCGACGAGGAAGAAGAACTGCCCCCGGACGTAGTCGGCGTCGTCCAGCACCAGGGTGTCTGCCTGGACGAAGCCCCGCTCGTCGCCCAGCCCCTGGAGCCGGAAGGTGCGGCTCGTCATTTCGCCGCCCTGCTCGGCCCAGACCGTCTGGAGGCTGAGCGGGCCCGCCCGGGCGTCGGCCCGGAGCCCGAAGTTGCCCGCCGGAATGCCCCGGGTCAGGTAACGGGACTCCGGCAGGTCGAAGGTGACGTCGCCGACCTCGACGCGCTGGAGGAATTCCCCCTCCCGGCCGGTGTAGAAGACGTTGATGTTGTTCGTCGCCGAGAACTCCCGGGTCTCGTCGTAGTCCACGTCCACGCTGATCCGGTCCGAGATCGTGCCTCCGACGTCCAGGCCGAACTGGAAGTCGGGGCTCAGCTGGGGAAACAGGGTCGGCTCGCACGTGGTCTGGACCTCGGCGTCGCAGGGGCGGAAGCGGGACCACTCCCCGCCGAGCTCCATCCGTCCCCGGAAGCGCAGCCCCAGGTCCGTGAACTCGCTCACGAACTCCTCGAGGGCCTCGCCGGTGCCCGCGGTGTCGGCCCCGGGGCGGAAGATCGTGTCGGCGAAGAGCTCCGGGTAGAGCCCGGCCGGCGGTCCGACCAGGGAGTCCGGCACCGGCTCGGGAAGCGTGTCGGCCGGAAGGGTGTCCCGGGGGAGGGTGTCCGCCGGAATCGTGTCCCCGGGAACGGTGTCCAGGGGCAGCGTGTCCGTCGGCAGGCTGTTTCCGGGGATCGTGTCCGCGCCGGCCGCGGCCGGCGGTCCGGGACCCGCGCCCCCGGGCTCGGGGTAGACGGGAAGGGCCGACGTCCCTCCGGCCACCCGCCCTCCCGCCACCACGAGTACCGCCGCTATCGCGGTCGCTGTGCGGGTCCGGGGCACGGATCAGCCTCCACGACCGGACCGGCTCGCCGAGGAGCCCGGTCCGAGGCGGGTTGAGGGGGGTCGCTCGGCCGAATAGACTCTGTCACTCCTACGAATCGCGCAACGCGGCTCCGTCACCGACGGGGCTCAACCGACGACGCATGGGAATTCTCACACGATATCTCCTCAAGGCCCATGCGGGGCCGTTCCTCTTCGCGTTCACGGCGCTGACGGGGCTGCTCTTCCTGAACGCCGTGGCCCAGCGCCTGGAGCGGCTGGTGGGACGGGGGCTCTCCTGGGACGTGGTCATGGAGTTCCTGGTGCTGTCGCTCCCCCACACGGTCGCCCTGACGCTGCCCATGTCGATCCTGGTGGCGGTCCTCTACACCTTCAGCGACCTGACGGCCAACAACGAGGTGACCGCCATGTCGGCCGGGGGCGTCAAGCCGACCCGGATCCTGCTTCCCCTGGTGGCCGCCGGAGCCGTCTTCACCGTGGGAATGCTCTACTTCAACGATCGCGTCCTCCCGGAGGCGAACCACGGGCTGAAGACGCTCCTCATCGACATCGGAAACAAGAGCCCCACCTTCGAGCTGAGGGAGCAGGTCGTCAACGAGGTCGAGACCGGCGACCGACGGACCCAGTTCTTCCTGCAGGCGGCCCGGATCGACCGGCAGACCAACGAGCTCTTCGACGTCGTCATCTATGATGTTAGCGACCCGACCCGGCACCGGACCACCTACGCCGACCGGGGAACCATGGCGTTCAACGAGACGGGAACCGACCTCTACCTTACGCTCTACGACGGAGTCGTCTACGAGGCCGGGGGAGATCGACAGAGCGAGTTCCAGCGCCTCCGCTTCGAGAAGCAAGTGGTCCCGCTCCGGGGTGTCTCGGACATGCTGGAGCGCCGGACGGGCGGAGACCAGCGCACCGATCGGGAGATGTCGATCGGGATGCTCGCCCGGAGCGCGCGGGAGAAGCGGGCCCAGCGGGAGGAGGTCCTCGCGGAGCTCAAGCAGCAGTCCGTGGACGCCGTGGTCCAGGCCCTGGGTCTTCCGACCGCCGGGACCGGCAGGGACGAAGCGACCGGCTCGGGCTCGTCATCCGGCAGGCAGTCCCGGGGGGCCCCGGAGGCCGTCACCGCCGTGGCGAGCGGCTCGCTCCAGAACCTCCCTTCCGACGACCTGACCAGCTCCACGGCCGCGACGGTCCGGACCAAGGCGGCCCAGGAGGAGGCGCTGCGGCTCTCGGCCGCCCGCTACGAGGTCGAGATCCACAAGAAGTACTCCATCGCCTTCGCCTGCTTCGTCTTCGTGCTCATCGGCGGACCCCTGGCGGTCCGCTTTCCCCGGGGTGGCGTGGGGATGACGATCGCCGTCTCGGTGGCGGTCTTCGCGGTCTACTGGATGGGCCTGATCGGGGGCGAGAAGCTCGCGGACAAGGGGATCGTCGATCCCGTGATCGCCATGTGGACGCCGAACCTGGTCTTCCTGGCCCTGGGGATCGGAATGTCGCTGCGGATGGGGCGGTGGGTGGCCACCTCCCGGGGCGGGGGATGGGACGACCTCGTCTTCACCCTCAAGGGGGTGCTCCGGAAGCCGGTGGAAGCCGTACGTGACGGCGGAGCGTCGTCGTGATCCGGATTCTGGACCGGCTGGTCGCCGGGACCTTCGTCAAGCTCTTCCTGGCCTTCGTCCTGGGGGCGCCGCTCCTCTTCATCCTCGGCGACGTGACGGAGCAGCTCGACGCCTACCTGACCCGGGGGATCACGGCCCTGGACGTGGCCCACGCCTACGTCTACATGCTCCCGAAGTTCATCCTCTGGTCCTTCCCGATCGCGGCCCTCATCGCCGCGGTCTTCACGGTCCACGGGATGACGGTGAACCGGGAGATCGTGGCGGCGAAGGCGGGGGGGATCTCGTTCCATCGCCTGATCCTGCCACTGATCGTCTGCGGGGCGGTCCTGACCGGGGTCGGCCTCTGGCTGACCCACGTCGTGCCGACCACCAACCGGATCGCCGCCGAGATCCTCAAGGAGCGGGACGCCCGCCGCACGTGGCGCTCGAACTTCGTCTTCCAGTCCGGCGACGGGCGGTCGCTCTCGGTCCGGCGTCTCACGGTGCCGAACCGGCAGATGAACGGGGTGGCGATCCAGTCGGGAGACCCCACCGCCGGCGAGGCCGTGACCCACGTGGTGGCGAGCCGGGGCCAGTACTCCCCGCAGGAGGGCTGGGTGCTCTTCAACGGCTACCTCCGACGCCTCGAGCCCGGAGGAGACGAGGACACCTTCCGGTTCGAGCGCATGCGGGTGATCGGCCTGGACGAGAAGCCCGAGGAGCTCCTGGAGGAGCCCCGGGAAGAGGAGCTGATGACGTACGAGGAGATGGGCCGGCTGGCCGACATCATCCGCCGATCGGGCGGCGATCCCCAGCAGCTCCTGGTCGAGCGGGAGCAGAAGCTGGCCATTCCGGTGGCGACGCTGGTGATCGTCCTCTTCGGCGCGCCGCTGGCCACCACGGCGAAGCGGGGCGGGGCGGCCTTCGGGGTCGGCCTCTCCCTGGGATCGACGATCCTCTACATGCTCCTCTTCCGGGTCTTCGGCGCCATCGGTGAGAGCGGGGGGATGTCCGCCCTGGCGGCGGCGTGGGCCCCGAACGCGATCTTCCTCCTCACGGGCCTGATCCTGCTGCACCGCGTCCGGACCTGACGGACCGCAGGAAGCCGTCGGCGAGGCGACCGACGCAGATCTCCTCCACCGGGCCCCGGAGCCGGACCTCCAGGTCGCGCTCCACCTCGACCGAGAGCTCACCGCCCTCCATGACCACCTCGATCGAGCCCGGCTCGAGCGCGCCCCTGTGGACGGCCGCGGACGCGGCGGCGCAGGAGCTCGTCCCCGACGCCGACGTCACCCCCACCCCTCGCTCCCAGATCAGGATCCGGAGCCGGCCGGGCCCCTCGACCGACGCGAGCTGAACGTTCGTCCCCTCCGGGATCCGCTCGTGGGTCTCGAGGAAGGGCCCCACCTCGGCCAGGCTCCCGGCGTCCAGGGTCCGGCCGAAGACGACGCAGTGGGGGTTGCCCACCGAGACCGGCGTGACGTCCAGCGCGCCCAGCTCGGGGTGCTCCAGGGGGGCGTCGCCGATCAGGCCCACCGCCTCCGGGCCGATCCGGACGCGTCCCATGTCGACGCTCACGTCCCGCGGACCCGCGCGGTCGCCGGCGTGAACGAGCATCCCGACCTCGTCTCCACCGACCCGGACGCGGAACACCTCGTCCGGCGCGACCTCGTTCCGGGACGCGAGGTAGGTGGCGAGGATCCGGAGCCCGTTCCCGCTCCGCTCGAACTCCGAGCCGTCCGGATTGAACATGCGCAGGCTCCAGGCGTCCGGGCCGTCGCCGCCGGGCCGCCCCACCAGACAGACGATCCCGTCGGCCCCCACCCCCCGCCAGCGGTGGCAGATCCGGGCCACGGCGTCGGGCCCGGCCGTCCAGTCCTCCCCGGCCTCGAAGACCAGGTAGTCGTTTCCGAGGCCGTGGGCCTTGTAGAAGGCGGCGTCCAGCGTCGGGGGCGGGGCCGGAGCGGAGGGGTCGTCGGAAGGAGCGGGCATGGGCGAGCAAGACCTGTCCGGGGCTGAAACCTGGATCCGCCGGGCTCCGTAGGGCCGGCTGACCGATCAGGCGATAGCATCGAGCCCGATCGAGGCGATCGCAACCATCCGGAGCCCGTCGCCGTCGAACCGAAGCGTGGGCCCACCGGCGAGAGACATAGATGGAGGACGTGACGATGAAGGATCGAATTCTGACCGCAGTGGCGGCCCTGGCGCTGGCCTTCCCCGCCGGACCGGCCGCGGCACAGCAGGCCGCCGGATCCGGGAACGGCAGCTCCTCCGCCACCACCTCGAGCCTTCCCCGCCTCCAGGCCGTGAAGGTCCGTGGAGAGCAGCCGAGCATCGACGGCAGCCTCGAAGACGCGGCGTGGGAGCAGGCCCCCCTGGCCACCGACTTCGTCCAGCTCCAGCCCGAAGAGGGCGCCGAGCCGAGCGAGCCCACCGAGGCCCGGGTCCTCTACGGCCCCAACGCCCTCTACGTGGCCGTCCGGGCCTGGGACTCGGCGCCGGACTCGATCGCCGCCCAGCTCACGCGCCGGGACCAGGACTCCTACTCGGACCGGATCCACGTCGTCATCGACAGCTACTTCGACCGGCGCACGGCCTTCCACTTCGCCGTGAACCCGAAGGGCGTGAAGACCGACATCTACCGCTACGACGACACCCGGGAGGACGCCTCCTGGGACGCGGTCTGGGAGGTGGAGACCTCCATCGACGACCACGGCTGGACGGCCGAGTTCCGGATTCCCTACAGCCAGCTCCGCTTCGAAGACACCGACGTCCAGAGCTGGGGGATCAACTTCGCCCGGGAGATCGCCCGCCACGACGAGCTCTCCACCTGGTCGCCCCTCTCCCAGAAGGACGACCGGATCGTCTCCCGCTTCGGCGTCCTGGAGGGGCTGGAGAACCTGGAGAGCCCCAACCGCCTCGAGGTGGAGCCCTACACCATGGCCCGGGTGAAGCGGGGGCCGGGCAACCCGGCGAACCCGTTCTACGAGCGGACCGAGGAGTTCGGGACGGTCGGCGCCGACGTGAAGTACGGGATCACCAGCGACCTGACGCTGAACCTGACGCTGAACCCGGACTTCGGGCAGGTCGAGGCCGACCCGGCCCGGGTGAACCTCTCGGCCTTCGAGACCTTCCTCCCCGAGAAGCGCCCGTTCTTCCTCGAGGGAAAGAACATCTTCGACTTCGGCATCGGCATCGGCGACGGGGACGGGGCGAACGAGTCGCTCTTCTACTCCCGGCGGGTCGGCCGACAGCCCCAGGGGCGGGCCGACGCCCGGGGCGGCTTCAAGGACGTGCCCGACAATACGACGATCCTCGGCGCGTGGAAGCTATCCGGAAAGACGTCCTCGGGGTGGTCCGTCGGCGCCCTCCACGCGATGACCGGAGAGGAGACGGCGAGGATCGTCACGGGTGACGGAACCCGGATGAGCGAGGCCGTGGAGCCCCTGACCAACTACAGCGTGGGGCGCCTGCAGAAGGACTTCCGGGACGGGCTGAGCGCCGTGGGCGTCATCGCCACGGCCACGAACCGGGACGCCGCGGTGGCGGACGAGCTCGGCCTCCGACGCTCCGCGTACACCGGCGGACTCGACGTCCGGCACCGCTTCGGAGGGGGAGACAAGTACCAGATCTCCGGGAACGTCCTGGGCTCCCACGTCCAGGGCACGGCCGAGGCGATCGCCCGGACCCAGCGCTCCTCGGCCCGCTACTTCCAGCGGCCGGACGCGGACCACGTCAGCTACGACCCGACCCGGACGGAGCTGTCCGGCTGGTCGGCCAGCCTCCAGGGCGGCAAGTCGGGCGGAGGCAACCTGCGGGCGATGGGCTTCTTCCAGGCCCGCTCCCCCGGCTTCGAGGTGAACGACGTCGGCTTCATGCGCAACGCCGACTTCTGGGGCACCGGCGCCTTCCTGGGATGGCACGTGACCGAGCCCGGAGACCACTTTCGGCGGTGGAACGTGAACGTCAACGGCTGGCGCGTGAGCACCTTCGGCGGCGAGGCCATGGAGCGGGGCGGCAACGTCAACGGGAGCTTCCAGCTCAAGAACCTCTGGAGCGGCCACGCCGGGGTGAACCGGACCCTCTCGAGCCGCTCCACGACCATGCTCCGGGGCGGACCCTCGATCCGCACGGAGGGCCGGTGGAACGGCTGGGCCGGGCTCAACACGGACAGCCGCAAGGAAGTCCGCCTCGGCCTGAACACGAACGGGAGCGTGACCCCGACCAACGACTCCTGGAGCTACAACCTGAGCCCGAACGTCCGCTGGCGGCCGTCGGGACGGATGAACCTGAGCCTGAGCCCGTTCGTCCGCTGGAACGTGGACGACAACCAGTGGATCGGCCGGGTCGAGGCGGACGGGCCCCGCTACGTCTTCGGGCGGCTCGACCAGACCACCGCCGGCCTCACGGCCCGCATGGACCTGGCCTTCACGCCGACGCTCTCGCTACAGCTCTACGCCCAGCCCTTCGTGAGCGCCGGCAGCTACGACGAGTTCAAGCAGGTGGCCGACCCGGACGCGGAAGCGTACGGAGAGCGGTGGGCCGGCGTGGACGCCCGGGCCGTGGAGGGGCGCTACGCCGCCGACCTGAACGGAGACGGCTCGGAGGAGACCTTCCGGGACCCGGACTTCAACGTGAAGCAGTTCCGCTCGAACGCGGTGCTGCGCTGGCAGTACCGGCCGGGCTCGACGCTCTTCCTGGTCTGGAGCCAGGCCCGGGACCACTTCGAGCCCACCGGCCGGTTCCGCATGGGAGACGACGTCGGCGATCTCTTCGGGGTCCACCCGGAGAACGTGCTGATGCTGAAGGTGACCTACTGGTTCACGCCGTAGGGCGGAGCCCCGGAGCCGGGTGCCGGGGCGGGACGGGCGCGGGGCGGGCCGGATTCCGGTCCGCCCCGCCGTCGTTCAGGGAAAGACCCGCTTCCAGCGGGTGATCAGCCGGCCGACGCCGGCGCCCACGACGGCCCCGACCCCCGCGCCGACGGCGGCGTCGATCGGCACCCGGGGCCAGTACTCGGTGAAGCAGGTGCTCGGCGTCGGGCAGTCGGTGCCGTCGACGATCACGCCCCAGACGGCCCCGGCGGCCCCGCCGATGATGGCCCCCTTCCAGGCGGCCTCCCAGGCGGCGTGGCTCCGTACGTGGAGGCTCCGGAGGGTGCGGAGCGGCACCTCGTAGGCATCGTCCTCGTCCCGGACCATGAGGGAGCGGGACTCGAAGCCCAGGTAGGTGCCCCGCTCCAGGTCCACGTCGGTGGAGGTCAGCCGGACCTGGTTGCCGGGGCTCAGCTGCCGGAGGTCGCCCGGGAGCGTGTTCCGGCTTTCCTGGGCGTGGAGGGAGCCGACGGCCGCCGGTGCGGAGAGCAGCGCGAGCGCGATCAGGGTGCTGAGGGTCCGGAGCATGGTCGGTCCTCGACGGCCTCGAATGTGTAGGCGGGTCCGGGGCCGTCCGCGGCCGTGCGGAGCGTCGTCCCCGGAAGCGGGAGCGGCGGTCTGCGCCCCGTGCATTTCATACGGTGCCCCCCGACCCCGGATTACGCCACCGGGGCCGTCCCGGGAGCCCCCGACCGGGCGGCTCCTCGCCGGCCCCCCTCGCCCGGCGCGCCCGCCTGGCGGAACACCCCGCCCCCCCGTAGGTTAGCACTGAATCAATTCGGGAAGCTGGCGATTTGTGGCATAT
>CAZMPV010000038.1:1409-13451 GCA_964567985.1 uncultured Gemmatimonadaceae bacterium | reverse complement strand
TCTCGACCCGCATGAACATGGCGCAGAGCGTGGGGATGATGGCCAGCGCCACGAAGAGGGAGCTCGAGAGGGTGATGATGAGCGTCAGCGGAAGATAGCGCATGAACTCGCCCACCATCCCGGGCCAGAACAGGAGCGGGGCGAACGCCGCCAGCGTGGTCAGGGTCGCGGCGATGACCGGCACGGCCACCTCCCCCGTCGCCTTCTTCGCCGCGGCCACCCGGTCCCAGCCCTCCTCCATGTACCGGTAGATGTTCTCGACGATGACGATGGCGTTGTCCACCAGCATCCCCAGAGCGAGAATGAGGCTGAACAGCACGATCATGTTCATCGTCGCGTCCAGGAGCCCCAGGACCAGGAAGGAGAGGAGCATGGACGTGGGGATGGCCATGGCCACGAAAATGGACGTCCGGAGCCCCAGGAAGAACAGGAGCACCCCCACGATGAGGATGAGCCCGGAGATGATGTTGTTCTCCAGGCTGCTCACCATCTGGTGGATCTGCTCCGACTGGTCCGAGGTGATCGTCACCTCGGTGGTCGGCGGGAAGAGGGGCTCCATGCCGTCGATGACGCCCCGGACCGCGTCGGCCGTCTCGAAGATGTTCTCGCCCGAGCGCTTGACCACGCCCAGGGTCACCACCGGCTTGCCGTTCAGCCGGGCGAAGCTCTCCCGCTCGGCGAAGCCGAAGTCCACCGCGGCGACGTCTCGGACGTAGACGGGCCGGCCGTCCACGGTGGTCACCACCAGGTCCTCGATGACCGAGGGGTCGTCGAACTCGCCGTCGACCCGGACCAGGTACTTGAGCGCGCCGACGTCGATCGAGCCGCCCGGGATGTTCACGTTCTCGGTCTGGAGCGCCTCGATCACGTCGCCGAAGGCGAGTCCGTAGTACTGGAGCTTGGCCAGGTCCACGTCCACCTGGACCTCCCGCTCGAGCCCGCCCCGGAGGTCGGCCCGCAGCACCGATGGAATCTGCTCGAAGCGGTCCTGGAGCTCCTCGCCGATCTCTTTCAGGCGCACGAGCCCGTACTCGCCCGAGAGGTTCACCTGCATGATCGGAACCTCTTCGGTGTTGAACTCGATGATCGTCGGTTCCTCGGCGTCCTCCGGCAGGTCGGGCTTGGCCAGGTCCACCTTCTCCCGGACCTTCTCCAGGGCGTTGTCGAGCTCCACCGAGGTGGAGAACTCGGCGACGATGTTCGAGTAGCCCTCCACCGACGTCGAGGTGAGCTCTTCCAGGTCGGAGATCGTGTTGAGCTCTTCCTCCAGGGGCCGGGTGATCAGGGTCTCCACGTCCGCCGGCGAGACCCCGGGATACACCGTGCTCACGGCGATCATCGGGATCTCGACCTCGGGGAAGGACTCCTTGGGGACCTGGCGGTAGGCCATGACTCCGCCCACCGTCACGAGGAGGAAGAGGACGACGACGCTGGTGCGGTGCTCGACCGCGAAGGACGTCATCCAGAATTCCTTGAACTTCTCCAGCATCGACGGGTCTTCGGGGGGGCCCTGGACCCGGCCCAGCTCGTGGGCCATGGCCGTCTTCTCTGGCCCCTGATCCCCCTCGGGGTTCCCGTCGTTTCCTTCCTGCTGGCCGCCCCGGCCGTCGGTGCGGTCGTCCGTCATCGCCCGCCTCCGGAGATCGTGTCCGGGCTCCCGACCATCTGGACCGTGGACGCCCGCTCCCGGACGACCCGGACCCGGTCGCCGCCGGCCACCTGGTTCTGGCCGACCACGATCAGGCTCTCGCCCGGCGAGAGGCCCTCCCCCACCACGACCTGGTTCTCCTGGGCCGGCCCCACCGTCACGTCCCGGGCAACGGCCACCGGCCCGCCGTCGCCCTCTTCGACGACGAAGGCCCGGAAGCCCTCTTCGGTCCGGACCAGGGACTCCTGAGGCACCACGAGTGCGTCGGAAAGCGTCCTGCGCACCACCGAGACGTCGGCGACCATCTGGGGCTTGATCGCCCGGTCCGGGTTCGGGAGGATGAACTCCACGCCGACGGTCCGGTTCTGGGGGTTCACCGTGGCGGCGACGTAGCTGATCGCCCCGTCGAACGTTCGTTCACCCAGGACGTCGAAGGAGACGCTCACCGAGTCTCCGGGCTCGACGTCCGGCGCGTAGCGCTCGGGAACCCCGGCGGTGATCTTCACCGGGTCCAGGTCCACCATCCGGGCGACGGGCGTGCCGGGCGAGACCATCTCGCCGAGCTCGACCCGCCGCTCGTCCAGGACCCCCGCGAAGGGTGCCCGGACCGTCGTCCGCTCCAGGCGTTCCTTGAGCATCTCCAGGTTGGCCACCGCCTCCTCGGCGCTGTACTTGGCCTCGAGGTAGGCCTGCTCGGTGCCGACCCCGTCCTCCTCCCAGAGCCGCTTCCGCCGCTGCCAGAGCTCCTGGGCCAGGAGCATCCGGGAGCGGGCCTGCTCCACCTGGGCGCTCAGGACCGCGCCGTCGATCCGGAGGATCGGCTGGCCGGCCCGGAGGCGACTCCCCTTCTCCACCAGGATCTCGTCGATGCGGCCGCTCTCCTCGGCGGACAGCACCACGTCCCGGTTCGCCTCGACGGTGCCCGTGAGACGGATCCTCTCGGTGAACGGCGTGGCGCTCACCGGGCTCACCTCGACGTTGATGACCCGGGCGAAGTCGTCGCCTCCCTGTCCGGGGCCGGCCTCGTCGTCGGAGGCGCCTGCGGTGGCGTCCCCTCCGCAGCCGGCGACGAGGAGGACCGCCGCCACGAGGGCGGAGGCTCGGTTCCGGACGTCTCGATCTATGTGCATGGTCGCTGCCTCTCGGTTGCGATCAGTTCTGCAGGTCTGCCGGCAGAGCCCGCTCCACCATCGGGACCCGGCCCACGGCCCGGTCCAGCCGGGCCCGGCTCACCAGGTAGTCGTAGATCGCCTGGGCGTAGTTGAACTCGCTCTGGCGCAGCGCCACCTCGGCGTCGGTGAGCTGGAGCTGGCCGGACACGCCCTCCCGGTACTCGGCCGCGGCGATCTCGTAGCCCCGGCGAGCCTGCTCCACGGCCAACCGCTGGCCCTCGGCCCGGAGGCGGGCCTCCTCCACGGCGTCCAGGAGATCGAGGATCTCGTTCCGGGCTTCGTCCCGGGCGAGCCGGGTCTGGGTCCGGGCCTGACGCAGGGTCGCGCGCTTCTGGTCCGCCGTCGCGTCCCGCTGGAAGCCGGTGAACAGCGGCACGCTGACCTGGATGCCGACGTTGCGGGCGTATGCGCGCTGTCGCCCCTCCCCGAAGAAGTCGGGCTTGCCGTTCTGCTGGGCCTGGATGTTGTAGGTGCCGAAGAGGTTCACCCGGGGCAGGTACTCGACCTGCTCCACCCGGAGCTCGGCCTGCCGCAGGTCCTCGGTGGCCTCGAGCTGGAGGAGGTCGGCCCGGCTCGACCGTGCGAGGCGGAAGAGCGCGTCGGGATCGTCCATCTCGGAGCGCTGAACACCCATGACCGAGAGGATCTCCCGGTTGGCGTCCGAGTTGGCCTCGGGCTCCAGGAGGCTGAGCTCGGCCAGGCTCCCCCGGACCCTCAGCGCCTCCGGATTCTCCAGGTCCAGCTCCGTGGCCAGGGCGCGCCGGGCCCGGGCGATGCCGTTCCGGGCCTGCCGGAGCCGGGGCTCCAGGTTGGCCAGCTCGACCTCGAGGCGAAGAACGTCGTAGTCCGACGCGATCCCCGCCTCGTTCATCGCCCGGGTCTCGTCCAGGGACTGGCGCACCCGCTCCAGGGAGCGCTCGGTCAGCCGGAGCTGCTCCTGGGCCAGGAGGAGGTCGAAGTACGAGGTCCGGACCCGGGTCACGGTCTGGTGGATCCGGCCCCGGAGGTTCTCGTCCTGGAGCTCGGCGAAGCGGCCGGCGCTGCTGACGCCGATGAAGGCCCGGGCCTGGAAGAGCGGCTGCTCCAGGCTGATGCTGGTCTGCCAGGAGTTGTCCGCGCCGAACTGCACTCCGATGAACTCGCCCTCCGGCGCGCCGGGGTCGAAGATCCGCGCCGGCAGGAAGGAGACCTGGGGCGAGACGTTGCGGGTGTAGCTCGCGTTGAAGTCGACGGAGGGATAGACGCTGCCCCAGGCCTCGTCCACCCGGTTCTCGGCGTTCTCCACCGCCAGGCGGGCGTCCTGGATGGCCCGGCTCCGGCTCAGGGCCAGGCGGACGGCCTCCTGGAGGCCCAGCGTCCGCTCTTCCGTGGCATCCTCGGGCCCGGCCGCCGCCGTGTCGGCCTCCTGGCCGCCGAGGGGGCTCGTGCCCAGCGCCACCAGGAGGACCATCAGCGACGCCGTCCCGCGCCCGCCGACCCTTCGGCTCGTCCGGCGTCGTGTCATGCCGTCTGCGCTCCCTTCATCGGTCCAGCCGGTCTCTCGCTCCGGTCGCCGTCGTCCGCCCGCGCCGGGCTCTCGTCCTCTCGCTTCAACCACTCCTCGGTGGCCACCCCGGCCATGACGCGCCGGGACGAAGCCCGGTACACGTCCCGGAATGCGTCCTCGTCCATGTCTCCCATCATTCCCCGCAGGTAGAGGGAGATCAGTCCGTGCGCGTGGGACCACATGGTCAGGCCGATCGCCTGGGGATCGCTCCGGCGGATGAGCCCCGCGTCCATGCACTCCCGGAGCCGGTCGTCCCAGAACTGCCCCACCGCGCACGCCTCGGCCTGGAGGTCTTCGGGAACCTCGTCGATGCCCAGGGCCTCCAGGGGCGCGTGGATCATCTCGTAGAAGCGGGGATGATCCAGGGCGAAGTCCAGGTACGCCTCGCCGGCCATGCGGAAGCGCTCGGCGGGGCTCGAGCCCGCCAGGGCCCGGTGCAGGTACTGGTAGAAGAGCTTGTACGCCTCCCCGACCACGGCCAGCATGACGTCCTCCCTGCCCTCGAAGTGGCGATAGAGGGCCGGGGCGGTGACGCCGACCTCGTCCGCCAGGGACCGCATGGAGAAGCCCTCCAGACCCCGGTCGAGGAAGAGGTCGCAGGCCCGTGCCAGAATCTCGTCGCGTTGAGTCGTCATGGTTAACACTGTAAACAAACCGCCCGTGATCGTGAAGGGGGCGTCCTAGAAGTAGTTGTGTTCCCGGTAGTTACGTCAGGTTAAGGCAGTTCACGTGAAGGGGGTTCACGCCGAGTCGTCGGGGTCTGACGGACCCCCGGAGAGGCCCGCGGGGGGGCGGATGGAAGGGCCCAAAGGGCCGGAGCGTCAGCCGGCGGAGAGCCGCCGGAGGAGGGGGATCTCCTCGACCTTCTGGTCCGGCAGCTCGTCCCAGAGGATGCCGGTGGGCCGGGAGTGGGGACCCCTCCGGCAGTCGACGACCTCTTCCGGGGTGACGATCCAGTCCAGGGGAATGTCGTGGCCGGTCATGGGAATCCGGCCCGCATCGACCACCTGGAGGGGATTCACGGTGGTGACGATCGGGGTGGCTTCGTCGACCAGACCGGCCTCCACGGCAAGGGCCCACTCCAGGTCGCTGAAGCCCCCGCCCTTCCCCAGCCGGGCCCCGTCCGGGCTGACGGCGACGCACCCGGTGACGACCAGGTCCACCGGGTCCAGCTCCTCGACGGCGACGGTCCGGGCGTTGCGGCTCGCACCCTTGATCGACGACGCCTTCCGGGGCGACTCGTCCAGCTCGGCTGGATCCAGCAGGAAGAAGGGGTCCGGGTCCCGGAGCCGGGGCACCGCCATGTAGACCCGCTTGCCGTCCTCCAGGGCCCGCTGCCGGACCGGCCACTGGGGCGAATCCGGGTTGGCCTTGAGCGTCGAGGCCCCGGTCCAGACGTCCAGCCCCCGGAGCCGCTCGGCCGCGTCCTCGGCCCCGGTGAAGTTCGGGATCCGCCCCTCGGCCCCGGGAAAGCGGGCTGCGCCCTCGGCCTCGAGGAGGGACCAGATCTCGTCTCGCAGGGCCTCCTTCTCCGCGTCCGACGCCGCCCCGGCCGCGCTCATCGGACCCCTCCGGGCAGGGGGTGCCGTCCGGGGATCCCTACCAGTCTCCCCGCCGTGCCACGATCCGCCCGTCCGAGACCACCAGCAGCGGATCCTGGACGATCCGGATGTCGTCGAGGGGGTTCCGCTCCAGGACGACGAGGTCGGCCTCGTAGCCGGACGCGACCCGGCCGGTCCGGTCGTCGATGCGGAAGAGCTCGGCGGCCCGGGTCGTGGCGCTCTGGAGCGCCTCCAGGGGCGTCATTCCCACATGCTCGACGAACTCCATCAGCTCGTGGCCGATCCGGGTGACGCTCTCCGGCCCGTAGCCGGTGTCCGTGGAGGCGACGATGGGGATGCCGAGCTCGTGGGCCCGCCGGGCGGTCTCCCGGAGCCGGGGCAGCATGTGGCGGCCCCGGATCCGGAGGTGGGCGTCGTCGTAGTCGCCGCCGGCGCCCACCAGATCCGTGACGATGGCGATCGTGGGCACGTAGTAGGTCCCCCGCTCGGCCATCATCTCCAGGGTCCCGGGGCTCATGTAGGTGCCGTGCTCGATGCTCCGGACCCCGGCGGCCACGGCGGCCCGGGCGCCGGCGTCGCCGTGGGCGTGCGTCATGACCGGCCGGCCCTCGGACTCCGCTTCCTGCACGATCGCCCGCATCCGGTCGGTGTCGAGCACCTGCTTTCTCGGATCTGTGTCGGGAAGCCCGGCCCGCTCGGTGGAGGCCGCCTTGATCCACGCGACCTCCCGATCCAGGTTCGCCCGCACGACGTCCCGCAGGGCGTCCGGGCTGTCGAGCCCGGGCTCCATCCAGCGGGCCAGGTCCGGGTTGTCCACCCAGAAGGCTTCGAACTGTCCCGGGCGCACGTGGTAGCCGGCAGGCAGGAGCTCGGGCCCGTCCAGGTGCCCCCCCTCGATGAGCCGGGCCAGCCCCACGTCCACGTAGTGGCCGACGCCGGCGCTCCGTGCGGTCGTCACGCCGGACTCCAGGGCCCGCCGGGCCTGGCTTCCGGAGGAGATGTGGACGTGGGCGTCCATCATCCCCGGAATCACCCAGCGGCCGTCCAGGGCGACGCTCTCCACCTCAGCGGGGACCCGAACGTCGGTGCCGACGTCCGCGATCCGGCCGTCCCGGACCAGGACGGTGGCGTCCGCCTGGACATCGCCGGTGGTCACGTCCAGCACCCGGGCCCCCGTCAGGGCCAGGTCCTGGGCGGCGAGGCCGGGGACCGCCGCGAGCAGCAGGACGAGCGCCCCCGGAGCCGACGCCCGGCATCGCCCGGAGCGCGTCGACGACCGCCCGGAGAAGCCCATCGATATCCCTTCCAAGATTGCACGCGTGCTCACGGTCCGACCCTCCCGCTCGAGTTCTCGCTCTCGGTGTCCGCCCCCTCCACGGCCGATCCGGGGCCGCCCCGGGTCCGGGCCAGGAGGAGCGTGCTGCCGATGATAACCAGCCCGCCGGCCACGCTCCAGAGATCGGGGATCTCGTCGAAGAAGAGCGCGCCCCAGACCGCGGCGAAGACGATCTGGAGGTAACCCACGTTCATGGCCCGGCCCGCCCGCTCCCGCTCCAGCCCCTTCGTGAGGAAGACCTGGCCGAGCTGGGTCATGCCGCCGATGCCCAGGAGCACGATCCACTCCATGCCGGTGGGCCACTCCCAGACGGGGGCCGCGAAGGGGACGGCGCCGAGGGTGGCGACCAGGGCGAAGTAGAAGACGATGACCATGTGGTGGTTGCTCCGGCTCGCCCGACGCACCGTGACGTAGGCGGCCGCGCTGAAGAGGGCGCCGGCCACGGCCGCGGCCACGCCCAGGGGGTCCAGGGCCGCCACCTCGCCGCCGAAGAGGAAGGACGGGCGCGCAACCAGGGCGACCCCGCCGAGGCTGACCACCGCCAGGACCAGCTCCAGGGCACGGAGGCTCTCGGCCAGGAAGAGGGCGGCGCCGAGGGCCGTGAAGACCGGGTTTGTGTAGTGAATCACCGTCACCTCGGCCAGGGGGAGCTGGACGATGGCGTAGTAGAAGCAGGAGAGGGCGATGAAGCCGAACACCCCCCGGAGCCAGAGGTAGCCCCGCTCCTCGCCCCAGAACGAGACGTCGATCCGCCGGAGCATCCAGACGCTCAGGAGGAGGGTGATCACGGCCCGGGCCAGAACCACCTCCATGATCGGCAGCGTCCGGCCGGCGACCTTCACCAGCACGCTCATCAGGGAGAAGGAGAGAGCGCTGGCCGCCATGTAGCGCAGGCCCACGGGGAAGCGGATCACGGCGCGTCGGGTCGGACGGGCGGGAAGGGCGAGCCGAGGAGCGGGGACGCGGCCGTCAGCGGCCCGACCCGGCGGCGGCCCCCGGGCCGCCCTCCCACCCGTGGACGATGCCGGCGGCCCGAAAGAGCATGTCCGCCGACTGGAGCAGCTTGAGGCGGAGCCGCCGGGGCAGCTCCGGCCCGGCGTCCAGGAAGTCCCGGACCGTCTCCGCCGCCTCCGGGGAGGCGTGGCCTCCGAGGATGGCGTCGAGCCAGCCCTTCGGGAAGAAGATGTCCCCGGTGCGCTGGACCTCGGGGAGAAGCTCGAGGCCGGGTTCCAGGAAGCGCCGTCCGTGGGCGGCCCGCAGGGGATGGTGGAGGTTGGCGAGGCCGTCCAGGACCCACGGCTCCCGCTCGCGGCTCTCCTCGTCCCGCATCCGCTCGAAGAAGGCCTCCCGCTCCGCTGCGTCGTTCGAGAGCGAGGGCCGCAGGAAGGCGAAGCGATCCCGCCGGTCCGGGTTCGTGATCCGCTCCGCCTGCCGGTCCAGGATTCCGCTCCACCCCTCGACGTCCCGGAGCGCGAGCTCGGAGGCCAGGGCCGTGTAGTCCCGCTCGGAGAGCGGAAGGTCGGGAATCTCCACCTCCTCGGCCCAGACCGCCCGCAAGCGCTCCACGGCCCCCGGGCTCACGGCGACCGAGCGGTACGCCCGGAAGATCGAGGCCTTCCGGGTCGTCGACTCGGCCGCGGCGACTCCGTTCCAGAGGGTCTCCTCCACGTCGGACGCCCGGGCCCGGCGCTCCTCCGGGGCCAGAAGGCGCCACCAGGTGGTCCGGAGGTAGCCCAGAACGCGCTCCAGGATCAGGTCGGTCTCCTCGGTCCGGACGCCCCGGAGCGCCAGGTCCAGGAAGTCGGCCGGCGCAACGTCGCCATCCAGCACCGCGTCCCAGAGGGTGATCCAGGCGGCGCCCCGGACCAGGGGGTCGTCCACGGCGGGCAACTTCTCCAGCAGCCACCTCCGGCTCTCCTGATCCAGGACGACCCGCCCGTATCCCGCACCCTTCCCCGCCGGGAGGACGAAGTCCGGGCGGGTCATTCCCGCCCCTCCCTCCACCCGGGCCCGCTCCTCCAGGAGCTCCACGGGCAGGGCCACCGTCGAGTCGGGCCCGTATCCCAGGACCACGTGGAAGCTCTGGGGCCACCGCCGACCGCGCCCCTCCGGATCTTCCTGGACCACCTCGAGCCCGCCGATCCCTCCGTCCTCGTCCTCGGCGATCCGGGCCCGGATCGTCGGACGGCCCGCCTCGCCGACCCAGACGCGGCTCCACGCTTCCAGGTCCCGCTCGCTCCGGGCGTCCAGGACCCGGATCAAATCCGGCCAGCTCGCGTTCCCGTAGCGGTGGGCGTCCAGGTACTCCCGGAGCCCGTCCCGGAAGGTCTCCTCCCCGACGAGGCGCTCGAGCTGGCGCATGACGATCGGCGCCTTCTGGTAGATGATCGCCCCGTAGAGGGTGCCGGCCTCGTTCAGGTTGTCGAGCTCCTGGCGGATGGGATTCGCCCCGGCGGTCCGGTCCACGGCGTACGCCGACGGAAAGTGGCTCACCAGGAAGCGGAGGTCGTGGTTCAGCTCCGGGAAGGAGGGGTGGACAATCTCGGCCGCCATGAAGTTGGCGAAGACCTCCTTCATCCAGACGTCGTCGAACCACTCCATCGTCACCAGGTCGCCGAACCACATGTGTGCCGTTTCGTGGGCGATGACGCTGGCCCGTCCCAGGAGCTGGCCCTGGGTGGCCGAGGCGTCCAGGAAGAGCCCCGAGGCCCGGTAGTAGACCGCCCCGGGGTGCTCCATCCCTCCGTACTGGAAGGAGGGGACGGCCACGAAGCCGAACTTCCGGAAGGGGTAGTCGATCCCCGTGTACTCCTCGAGCCACTCAAGGGCGGTGCCGTGGAGGTCGAAGATCGGCTCGAGGTTCCGGGCCACCCGGGCCGAGTCGGTCTCCCGGTGATGAAATGTGAGGTGACGGCCCGCACGCTCGGCCTCCTCCCGACGGAAGTCGCCGGTGACGAAGGCGAAGAGGGAGGTCGGGATCGGCTCGGTCTCGCCGAAGGAGAAGTAGGTCCGGTGCGCCTCCCGGGCCCCTGGCGCCTGGTCGAGGGTCGCCCGTTCGACCAGCGCTCCATTGGCGGTGGCGGTCCACCCGCCGGGAACCTCCATCGCCAGCCGGAAGCGCCCCTTCAGGTCCGGCTGATCGAAGACGGGCAGGGCGAAGTGGGCCCGATCCGGCACGAAGAGCGCGTAGAGGAAGTCGTCGGTCCGGGTCAGGGATCCCTCTCCGACCTCGAAGCGGAGGCGGACCTCGTGCTCGCCGCCCGTGGCGAAGGCGTCGGCCGGAAACACGGCGTGGTCGGCCCGGAAGGTCGGGGCCACGCTGTCCCCGTCCACCGTAACGCCACGGATCCGGGCCCCGGGCTCGACGAAGTCCAGGACCACCGGTCGGTCGTCGGGGTCCGAGCGTCGGAAGCGGAGCACGAGCTCGCCGGTGACGGGCTCGTCGGCAGCGGGAGGAACCGTCAGGCGGAAGTCGTAGCGCACGTCGGAGAGCGTGGCGGCCCGGAGGCGGGCCAGCTCCCGGGAGATCCCCTCGTCCACGACCTCTTCGACGCCGGGACCCTCGCACCCGGCCACGGCAAGCCCGAGGAGGAGCCCGGCGACGGCCAGGGTCGACGACGCCGTCTGGTGGGATCGGTGGCGCATGACGCCCGCGTGCTAGATGCCCTGGAGCGGCCGGTCGCGAGGGGCCCGGCGTGAACGGCCCGCAAGATGGGACATCGGGGTGGGGCCGTCCACCCGACTCCGGCCCGGCGACCCGGCGAGCTCTACAGCACCGCGTCCAGGTACATCTCCAGCCGCCACCCTTCCGGAGCCCGGAGCGCCCGGGCCAGGTCGAGCCGGATCAGCCCGTCCAGGAAGGAGGCGCCCACGCCGGCCGAGAGGAGGGCGTCGTCGAGCTCAACGGCGTTCCGCTCTCCGGCCCACCCCGCGTCGGAGAAGAGGGCCAGCGACGCGAACCGGACCTGCCGGGCCAGCTCCAGGCGGCCCCGGTACATTGTCTCTCCCACCGCGGTGGCCCCGGCGTACCCCCGGAGGGTCCGGGCGCCGCCCAGGAACCAGCGGCGCTGGACCGGCACGTCGCCCCATGCGGCCCCCCCCGCCACCTCGGCCCCCAGCCGGAGCCCGGCGAAGAGGGGCAGGGCCGCCCGCCCGACGAGCCTCGTCCGGGCGAAGTCCCGGGTCCCGGTCGCGCCCTGGGCGAAGAGCTCCACACCGGCCTGGGCGCCCCGGGCTTCGCTCCCCCACCAGGGGCTCACGGTCAGGGCGGCGGCGTACTCGGTGCCGGCGTCGGCCCGGACGTTCGGCCGGAAGGGGTCGTCCTCTCCGCCCAGCCACTGTGAGAGGGAGAAGTCGGTGGACGCGTCCAGCGGACGGTGGCGCTCGGCCGAGAGAGTCAGCCTCCACGACTCCCGGCGGGTCCCGGGCGGGCGGAGGGTCAGCGACCCGCCGGTGGCCCGATAGTAGTCGCCGTCGTCCCGGCCGAAGAAGAGGGCAGCGGCCGAGTTGCCGGGTCCCAGCGTCCGGGCTCGGGGGTCCACGTCCGCCACCCTGTGGTACGCCTCCACTTCCACGCCCAGGCGAACCGACTCCCGGACGATGCGGGCGGAGGCGTCCGGAACCGCCTCCGGGACCGAGATCCGTCCGGTCGCGGAGAGCCGGAGCGGGCCGGCGGGCGAGCCGGCGGTGAGGGTGCCCCGGGCGCCCACCGAGAGTCCTTCCACCCGGTTGTACCGGACGAGCCCGGGTCGCTGAAGGCCCCAGACCAGCTCCGGCGC
>CAZMPV010000038.1:0-1309 GCA_964567985.1 uncultured Gemmatimonadaceae bacterium | reverse complement strand
GGTAGCTCGACTCCATCGACGCCGGGACCTTCAGGATGCCGGCCCGGAGCGTGCCCTCCACCCGCATCCGTCGCGGGAGCCAGTACTCGAAGTCCCAGAGGGCGTACTCCACGACCGCCATCGCCATCTCGAACTCCAGGGGCAGGAAGAGCCCCGGGATGTTCTCCATGTCCGGATCCGACTCGTCGAGGTCCTCGATGACGTCCACGGTCCGGGCCAGCCGGTACACGGCCCGGACAAGCGCGCCCGACTCCGGCTCGATCCAGAGGGAGCCCGAGAGGAGGCGAAACGAAGCTTCCCGGGGCAGAACCTCGACCTCCACCGCCTGGAGGCGGCGCCCGTCGGGAAGCGAGAGGGTCAGCGTGTCGCCGGTCCGGTACCGGTAGTGGGCCTCGGAGCCCGGCGCCACGGGATGCTCGACCCAGATGTCGCCGTCGTCGTTGCCGGGGAGCCCGAAGTAGATCCGGTCGCTGGCCGGATCGAAGATCTCCTCGACGATCCCGGGGACCTCCCCGGGAGGCGAAACCCCGCCCGGGTGCTCCTGGCGGGCCCCCAGGACCTGGACCACGGTCTCGTCGGCGGCGCTCCAGTAGACCCGGGACGCGGTCTCGGCCCGGTAGAGGGTGCGGTCCTTGAGGGGCGTCCGCAGCGCCGCCGCCATCCGCTCCCGGACGATGGCCTCGTAGCTCTGGATCTGCCGGTCCATCTCCCACCAGCTCTCCCGGGCGCGCTGGAGGAGGATCCGGGCGTTGGCGTCCAGGTAGGCCGTGCCCGTGGTGTCCGCCGGGAGGGATCCGGTCGCCGCCGACGCCTCTGCGAGCACACCCCCGCACACCAGGGTCAGGAGCGCGGCTCCCCCGGCCCGACACCACGCTCTCACACCCCACCCCTCGGCTCGTCGGTGGACATTCACGCGCCCGGCTTCGGTGGACGAATCACCCGTGACCTCCCTACGCTGACCGGGTGCGGGGAGTTTCGCCGATCCCGGGAGCCTCCGCTTCCCCGCCGTCGTATCTTCGACGACGCCGTTCACCCGGTCCCGGAGAGCTGACCGCATGCCCACACCGACCCCGAGCCACCTCGCTTCGCTCCTGGTAGCCGTCGTCGTCGGCTTGCCAGGGTCTCTCCCCGCCGCGAATCCGACTCCTCCCGGCCCCGCGTCGGGCGTCGCGATCCAGGAGGTGTCCGATTCACCCTCACAGGACACCCTCGTGGCCGAGGTGGGGGAGGAGGCCGAGCCCGTCGGCGAGGATCAGGCGGCGCGGGACGAGGCACTCCGCGCCCGGCTCCAGGCCCTCTACGACCGGAT
>CAZMPV010000037.1:0-13775 GCA_964567985.1 uncultured Gemmatimonadaceae bacterium | reverse complement strand
CAGATGATCAACGTCGGCGAGCAGACCGGCGGCCTCGACGAGATGCTCTCCAAGATCGCCGACTTCTACGACGAAGAGGTCGACGCGGCGGTCGAGGCCCTGCTGGCCGCCATGGAGCCGATCATGATCGTGGTGCTGGGCGTGGTCGTGGGCGGGATGATCGTGTCCATGTACCTGCCGATCTTCGACATGATCAACGCGGTGGAAGGGTAGGGACCGCCGGAGGCGCGGCGGTTCTGCCGTCATCCGGGCACGCTCGGATCGACCGGGCTGATCTGTTCGGGGCCGGATCCGGCTTCCCCCTCCACGGGGCACGCTCGGCTTTCCGGAGCGCTTCTTCCCTCGGAGCCTCGCTATGCTGCGGGGCACCTTCAGATGCTCGTTTGGCTGGCTTGCCGGGCGGTGCCCCGCAGAATGCCCCGTGGAGGGGGAAGCCGGGTCCGGTCCCCTTCGACCGTGTGGGGGTGTCCTGCAGCATGCCCCGTGGAGGGGGGTCCGGGTCGCGATTTCTCGGCCATCGACGGATCCGGATCCGTTCCGTTGGCACGCGCCTTGCGCGACCGTGCACTGCGACCCCCGTCCCTCGTTCGCCGGGAGAGCTCCATGAGCATTCTCGAGCTGCTGGTCCTGCTCGTCATCGCCGGTGTGTGCGGATCGCTGGCTCAGGCCCTGACCGGCTTCAACCGAGGCGGCTGCCTCCTTTCGGTGGGCCTGGGCTTCATCGGGGCCCTGCTGGGCACGTGGATGGCCCGGGGCCTGGGACTGCCCGAACCCTTCGCCATCCAGGTCGGTGGGCAGAGCTTTCCCATCGTCTGGTCTATCGTCGGGGCTGCCGTGTTCGTTGTCGTCGTGGGGCTCCTCACGCCGGGACGTCGCGGCTGAGACCGACGCGTCGTATGTACGGGGACGAGCCCCGGAAGCCCCTTCCGGTGGCCCGCGCCTTTCGTGGCATCGATCCTTTCCTTCCCACGGTGAGGGGCCCTGGCTCACTTCCGGCTTCCGGCGTACGTTCGCTATGCACAGTGCACACGAACGCGAGCGTCGCTCCCGTCGCCACTCGCTCCCCGTGGTGGGCTCGCGCTTCCCCGACCCTCTGACGATGTCCGAAGACACCCCGACGGCTCCATCCGACCCGATCGTCGTCGGGATCGGCGCGTCGGCGGGTGGCCTGAACGCGCTCAAGAAGCTCTTCGACGGCGTGTCGGTGGACTCGGGTCTCGCCTACGTCGTCATCGTCCACCTCTCGCCCGAACACGTCAGCCATCTCGCGGCCCTGCTCCAATCCCACCTGGCGATTCCCGTCCTGCAGGTCACCGAGACCGTCGAGCTCGAGCCCAATCACGTGTACGTGATTCCGCCCGGGGCGAACCTGGAAGCCGTGGACACCCATCTTCGCCTGGCCGATCTCGAGGAGCGGCGCGGAGAGCGCGCTCCCATCGACCACTTCTTCCACACGCTGGCCCGCACCCGGGACGGCCATGCGGTGGGGGTCGTGCTCACGGGGACCGGGAGCGACGGGACGGTGGGGCTCCAGGAGATCAAGGGGGAGGGAGGGCTGACCGTGGTCCAGGATCCCGACGAGGCGGAATACGGCGGGATGCCCCGGAGCGCGCTGGCCACCGGCGCGGTGGACCTGGTCCTGCCCCTCGCCGAGATCGCCGGCGCCATCCTCCGGTACGTCCGGACCGAGCCCCGGGTCCCCGTGCTGGAAGAGGACCGGGACCTGGACGAAGACGAGCGGTCGCTCCTGCAGAAGATCGTCACCAGGCTTCTGGCCCAGACCGGGCGGGACTTCAGCAGGTACAAGCGGTCCACGCTCCTGCGGCGGATCCGCCACCGGATGCAGCTCCATCAGCTCGAGGAGATTGCCGCGTACGTCGACCTGCTGGCGGAGCGACCGGACGAGATCGGCGCCCTGGGCGACGAGCTCCTCGTCACCGTCACCCGGTTTTTCCGGGACCGCGAAGTGTTCGAGGTCCTGGAAGAGCGGGTGATCCCGGGGCTCTTCGAAGGGAAGGGCCCCGGCGACCAGATCCGGGTCTGGAGCGTGGGATGCGCGACCGGGGAGGAGCCGTACTCCCTGGCCATGCTGCTGCTGGAGGCGGCCGAGCGCCGCCAGGCCAGGCCCCAGATTCAGATCTTCGCCTCGGACATCCACGGGCCGTCGATCCGGAGAGCCCGGACCGGGCTCTACGCCGGAGACATCGAGGCCGACGTGAGCCCAACCCGCCTGGAGCGCTTCTTCCGGAAAGAGAACGGTGGCTACCGGATCCGGGACGACGCGCGAGAGCTCGTCGTATTCTCGCTCCACGACCTCCTCGAGGATCCTCCATTCTCGCACCTGGACCTCGTCGTCTGCCGGAATCTCCTGATCTACCTCGGACGGGACGCCCAGAGGAGCGTGATGGAGATCCTCCACTACGCGCTGGACCCCGAGGGCGTGCTCGTCCTCGGCGCGGCCGAGACGGCGGTGGGGTCGGACCTCTTCCGGACCGTGGACAAGGGACATCACGTCTACCGGGCCAAGGAGGTCGGGTCCCGACCGGAGCCGCGTCTGCCCGTCTTCTCTCCCGGCATCCTCCGTCGACCCGAGCCCGCGTTCACCGGTCGGGGGGACGCTCTCGCCGGGAGCCGCGGTGCCGTCCATCAGCGACTGGTGGAGCGCCTCGCACCGCCCAGCCTCGTCGTCGACGCAGACGACGAGGTCGTGCACCTTTCCGAGCGTGCGGGCCGCTATCTCTCTCATCCGGGCGGCGAGCCCACCACGAGCTTGACGAAGCTGGTTCGCGAGGAGATCAGGGTGGAGTTGGCGGCCGCGCTGCACGACGCGCGGGCGACGGGTGAGCCGGTCCGGAGCAGGCCGGTGAAGATCACGCTCGACGACGGAGTCCGGAGGGTCGTGGTGGACGCGCGGCCATCGCCGGAGCCGACGGACGAGGGGCTGGTCCTGGTCATCTTCGACGAGCGGCCGCATCCGGCCGACGAAGTGGACGAGGGCTCCTCGCCGGACCAGAAGGCATCGGCTCGGGAGGGGCCGTCGCCGGAGGAGACGTCCCGGGTGCGGGAGCTGGAGTCCGAGCTGAGTCGTACGCGGCGGCGGCTTCGGGCGGTGATCGAGAACTACGAGACCAGCCGCGAGGAGATGCGGGCGTCGAACGAGGAGCTCCAGTCCATGAACGAGGAGCTCCGCTCGACGATGGAGGAGCTGGAGACCTCCAAGGAAGAGCTCCAGTCCATGAACGAGGAGCTCCAGACGGTCAACCAGGAGAACCGACACAAGGTAGAGGAGCTGGCCCAGCTCAGTGGAGATCTCCGGAACCTCCTCAAGGCGACGGATATCGCCACGCTCTTTCTGGACCGCGACCTGCGGATCATGCGATTCACACCCCAGGTGACCCGGCTCTTCAACCTGAAGGAAGGCGACAGGGGCCGTCCCATCTCCGACCTGACGCATCGGCTCGGCTACGACGAGCTGACGTCCGACGCCGGAAAGGTGTTGGATCGCCTGACGCCCATAGAGCGAGAAGTCCGGGACCAGGAGGGCCGGTGGTACCTGACCCGGATCATGCCTTACCGGAGCCCCGACGACCGGATCGAGGGCGTGGTCATCACCTTCGTGGACATCACGGGCCGAAAGGAGATCGAAGAAGAGCTGAGGGAGGCCAAGACCTTCGCCGAGAGCGTCGTGGAGACGCTCCACGAACCGCTCCTGGTCCTGACCGACGAGCTTCGAGTGAAGTCCGCCAACCCTGCGTTCTACGCCGAGTTCGGAGGCGAGCCGGGTGAGGTCGTCGATCGCGACGTCGTCGAGATCCACGACGGAAGATGGGACATCCCCGAGCTCGTGAGCCTCCTGGACGAGCTGAGGCTCGGGAAGGAGGGGGTGCGGGACTTCGAGATCGAGCACGACTTCGACGACGCGGGACGTCGGGTCATGCTGGTCAACGCCGGTCGCCTCGAGGGCCTGGCGCTGATCGTCCTGGGAATCCGGGACATCACGGAGCAGAAGCGGCTGGAGCAGCGCATGCGGCAGAAGGACAAGATGGAGGCGGTCGGCCGCCTCGCCGGAGGGGTGGCCCACGACTTCAACAACCTGCTCACCACCATCGAGGGTCAGGCGACACTGCTCCTCGACGAGGTGGAGGACGACTCGGCGATGCGGGACGACCTGGAGGGGATCAGGGAGGCGGGGCGTCGGGCCGCATCTCTGACGCGAAAGCTACTCGCGTTCGGCCGGGAGCAGGCCCTAAGGGCCCGGAGGGTGCCCCTGGGCGCGACCGTGCTCGAGATCCGGGAGATGTTGAGGAGCTTCATTCCAGAACGGATCGAGCTTCGGGTTGCGGTGGTGGGCGACGAGGATCCCGTCGTTCGGGCCGATCCCGGCCAGTTGCAGGAGGTGGCCCTCAACCTGGTCGTGAACGCGGTCGACGCCATCGACGACCGCGGCTCCGTCACCGTGGAGGTCGATACCGTCGATCTGCAGCCGGACCAGGTCCGAACGATCGCGTGGGAGATCGAGGCGGGCCGGTATGCGCGCCTCGCGGTACGGGACACCGGATCCGGCATGACGGAGGAGGAGATCGAGCGCATCTTCGAGCCCTTCTTCACGACGAAGGAGCGAGGTGAGAGCCTGGGCCTGGGCCTCTCCACCGTCTACGGAATCGTGAAGCAGAGCGGGGGACACGTCTTCGTGGAGAGCACTCCGGACGGCGGAACGACGTTCAACGTCCTGCTGCCGCGTGAGCCCGAATCCCGGGGCTGAGCTGCAGGAACGCCGGACCGACGATCGGTTCGTCGTTCTCCGGGGCCGGCGGCGGACTCGGGACGAATTTCGAACACACACAGGGAGACCAGGGATGCAGATCCAGGTAAATACCGACCACAACATCGAGGGCGGGGACCGGCTCATTCGGAAGATCGAGACGACGGTGGCCGAGTCTCTCGAGCGCTTCGCGGACCGGATCACCCGGGTCGAAGTCCACCTTTCCGACGTCAACGCCCAGAAAGGCGGCCAGGATATCCGCTGTGTGGCGGAGGCCCGGGCGGCCGGGCTGGATCCCGTGGCGGTGGACGATCAGGCCGAAGACGTTCAGAGGGCGGTACGGGGCGCCGTCGGAAAGCTGGAGAGGGCCCTGGACAGTCGACTGGGAAAGCTGGGGCGCCACTGAGCTTCAAGGGGGTGTCCAGGGACGACCGGCACCCACCGAAGGCCCGGCACTCGTCCGTTCCCGTCCCGAAGCTACCGTCCTTCCCGGGTCGCGTCCGCCCCGCTCTCGGTCCTCGCGTTCTCGTACATTCCGGCGTCTTCCACGAACCCGGGACAGATCACGGAGACGCCGACCGGATGGCCCTCGGATCGCAGCGCGAGCCGGAGGCCGTGGGAAAACCCGACGAGGCCGTGCTTCGTGGCGGAGCACGGCTCCTCGTAGGGGGTTCCGGCCAGGCCGGCGAGGGAGCCATCTTCACGACTTGACCCTCGCACCGGCGGATCATGCGCGGCAGCAGGAGCCGGGTCAGCTCCTCGATGTCGCTTCGGTCGGCCAGGTCCGCAGGGAGGCAGCGCACCTCCGCGCCGAGAGAGCGGGCGTCGGCGGCGTCGCGGCGGAAGGCCCCCGATGCTCCGCCGGCCGGGCGGGGTCGCACAGCCCCGGCCCCGTCACGGCGCCGATTTCTCTTGCCGACGGGGCATCAAGGGTGGTAATTTGCAAGATGGGTGGAACGGCTTTCGTGCCCCCACCCCGGCCCGATCCCGGACCGTCGACCCCGGCGGGTCTCGGCGCCCCCTCCCCCCTCCCCCTCGCCCGGTGGCCGGCCGGCACGCCATGAGCCTCCTCAAGCAGCTGATCCACGAAGCGCACCGCCGATCCCTCTGGCAAGTCCTGGGGATCTACGGCGTGGCGGCCTGGATCAGCTACGAGGTCATCCTCGGCCTCGTGGACGGCCTGGGACTGCCGGACTGGGTGCCCCCCTTCGCCGTCGTCCTCTTCTTGATCGGCCTTCCCATCGTGCTGGCGACGGCCTTCGTCCAGGAGGGGATGGGCTCGGGGGAGGACGGGACGTCGGAGCGGGCGGCGGTGGGCGGGACGGATGCCGGGGCCGAGGTACGGGAGGGAGCCGGGGGCCGACGTGACGCTGGGTCACCCCGCGACAGCGGGCCAGACCGCTACACCGGGGCGGAGGCCTCCCCGGGCTTCCACGAGCATCTCCTGACCTGGCGCAACGCGCTCCTGGGCGGGCTGGCCGCCTTCACCCTCCTGGGACTGCTGGCCGGAGGCTATCTGGTCATGTGGCGGACGGGGATCGGCCCGGTCGGATCCCTGGTGGCCCAGGGCGTCCTCGACGAGCGCGACGCCGTGGTTCTGGCCGAGTTCGACAATGCCACCCCCGACGCATTGCTGGGAGACGTGGTGACCGAAGCCCTCCGGGTGGACCTCCTGGAGTCCCGGGTCATCACGGTGGTGGACCCGGCGTACCTTCGGGGGGTCCTGGACCGGATGGAGCGGGATCCCTCGGAGCGGTTGACGGCGGAGCTGGCCCGGGAAGTGGCTTTGCGAGAAGGGATCAAGGCCGTCGTCTCGGGCGACGTGGGGGCCCTGGGCGACGGCTACGTCCTCACCGCGAGGATCGTGGCCACCGAGGACGGCCGGAGCCTGGCGGCCTTTCGGGAGACGGCCGGGGGCGACGGGGAGCTGGTGGACGCCGTGGACCGTCTCTCCCAGCGGATCCGGGAGAGGGCCGGCGAGTCCCTCCGGCAGATCCGGGCCGGACAGCCCCTGAGCGCGGTCACCACCTCCTCCCTCGAGGCACTCCGCCTCTACACGGCGGCGCTCCGGGCGGACGAGGAGGGCGACGAGGATCGGGCGGTCGGTCTCCTGGAAGATGCCGTGGAGGTCGATGCCGAGTTCGCCATGGCGTACCGGAAGATGGCGGCGATCTGGAGCAACCGGGGAGACCGACCGCGGATGCGGGAGTACGCCACCCGGGCGTTCGAGCTCCGGGACCGCCTGACCGTGCGGGAGCGCTACCTGGCGGAAGGCCTCTACTATCAGATGGTCACCGACGACCTGGAGCGGGCCCGCCGGTCCTACGAGAGCATCCTGGAGCTCCACCCGGACGACCCCACCGCCCTGAACAACCTGGGTCTGGCGGTCGGGGACGCGGGCGACCTCGAGGGCGCGGAGGCGCTCTACCTCCGGGCGGTCTCCGGGCCCGGTCGGACGCGGACGGCGCAGGGAAACCTGGTGGACGTTCGCCTGCAGCTCGGAGACCTGGCGGGAGCACGAGAAGCCCTCACCATGCTGGAACAGCACTATCCGTCCACGCCGACGTTCTACAGCTATGCCTACCACGTGGCCGCCGACGAAGGGCGCTACGATGAAGCGGACAGCGTTCTGGCGGTGGCGGGGGAACGTTTCCGGGACCAGAGCGGCCTCCCGGGCACCGTGGCCATCCGCCGAGGCATGCTTCGGGGCGTCCAGGGTCGGCTGGCGGAGGCCCGGGAATTCTTTGCCGAGGGCGAGGCCCTGGCCGAGGCCCAGGACATCCCGGGTCAGCGGAACTGGGCGGCCCTGATCAGGGCCGAGCTCGAGCTCCAGGTCGCGGAGGATACGGCCGCCGCCCTCGCGGTGATCGATGCGTATCTGCGACGCCATCCCCTCGAGGAGATGGACCCGGGATTCCGTCCGACGATATGGCTCGCCTTCCTCTACGCCGAAGCCGGGGCGCCGGATCGGGCCGAGCGGTTCCTGGAGATGGCCCGGGAGGACGCCGCCGAGGCGGAGCGTGACGAGGTCGGTGATGCATTCGCCCGAGCCGTGGTGGCCCGGGCCCGGGGCGACGAGGCCACGGCCCTCGCGACGATCCGGGAGGCCCGGCGGATGCCGGAATGCTCCGAACGGCCCGGGTGCGGCCTGGTCGAGCTCGCCTTCGTCCACGACCAGGCCGGCGCGGCGGACTCCGCGGTGGTCCACTACGAAGCGTATCTTGAGACCCCGGGCGCCGCCCGCTTCCAGGGCTTCTGGCGCGAGGGCCCGAAGGTTCTGGAGCGACTGGGTCAGCTCCACGAAGAGCTGGGCAACCCGGAGAAGGCCGCGGAGTACTTCGCCCGCTTTTCCGAGCTCTGGGCCGACGCGGACGCGGAGCTCCAGCCCCGGGTGGAGCGGGCCCGGGAGCGGGCCGCCGAGCTCGGAGCTCTCCCGGAGCCTCCCGCGGCGTCGTCAGAGCCGTAAAGAAGGCTGAAAGGGGCCCACAGCCCTTCCTCCTTCCCATTTGACACCCTCCCCGGGCCCCCGCTGATCAGCACGGAGGATGTCCCCATCGGCCTGGAGCCGGCTGACATCTCCGCGCTCGAGGACGCCGCGGCGAACCGCGAATGGGAGGGGTTCTGGAATGCGCTGGCCTGGGACGTCAGCGACGACTTCACCGGGAAGGTGGCCGTCTTCGGGGTGCTCGTCGTGGACGGCGAGCAGGAGACGACGTTCCTGACCGAGGCCGTCTCCCCCACCGGGAACGGCCCGAGTGACGTCCTCGACACTCCCCCCTCCCTGGTTCCCGGCAACATGTGGGTCCCCGGCAACATGTGGCTCCCCGAGGAGGGCTACGCGGCAGAGACCGCCATGGTCAGCGCCGAGGTGAAGACCAAGTTCCTGGTCATCCCCGTGGCACCGAGGTACCCAGGGACCTCCAGGGCAAGTGGGGCACCGCCGGCATCCTCGTCGGTTTCGAAAAGAATGATTGAAGCCGTGCGTTGAAGAAGAGCGGGGCCGGGCGGCCGTCCGGTCCCGGTCTTCGCATCAGCCCCGGCCGCTCCGCAGCGGCCGGGGCTTCGTCATTTCACTCGGCCGTCATCCCGGCGCGGAGGCTTACGGCGGCTACCAGTCCTCGTCGATCTCCTGGATCGCCCGGACCTCGCCCTCGTCCCAGGACGCGACCTCCTCGGGGTCTTTATCCATCAAACGGTCTTCGCTGTACGCTTCCACGATCCGGTCGGCCTGGTGGATCTCGATGCTTCGATCGTGAAAGGTGACTTTGTATGGGTCCACGACGACTCCTGGACGGGCCTGCGCATTTCGTCGATGGGGCGATTCTGGGGCGGGCCGTCCGGGCCACTCCCCGGGTCGTCACTCGGCCTCGGACCTCGACCAGAGCGGCAGCGGCCGCGCAGGCCGGACCCACGTCCGGATCGAAGTCGATGGGCGTGGCCACGAAGATCCCGGGAGTGTCCCGCGAGCGTCTCAGACGGCTCGCCCACCTCGGCGAGACTCCCTGTACGCTTCACCCGCCGGCGGGCACCTTCTCCAGGACCTCGATGAGCCGATACTCGAAGGACGATCCGTCCGCCGGCGGGTTCAGGACCTCTCGACGGCTGACCTCGATGGTGTAGAAGAACCCTTCCTCGTAGTCGAAGCCCTGGATGGGATCGAAGAAGTTCCGCCACTCCTCCTCGCCGGGGCGTCGAACCTGCAGGCACCTGTCCTCCATCTCGCCCTGACAGGGCTCCCGCTCGGGCGCCACCTCGAAGACGATGATCTCCTCCTCCCCGTAGAGGGTCGCCGGGTTCGAGCAGGAGGTGGCGGTGAAGAGGGGCGCTCCGAGCAGGAGGATCGCGATCGCGGTGCGTGTCATCGGCGGCTCCCGTCCTCGTGGGTGATCCGGGCGGGCCGGAGCCGGTCGTCGGCCCGGCCCGCCTCCATCTCCACCCTCGCAGGATGCAGGATGCGTTCCGCCGCGGGTTGCTTCGGGCTCAAAGGGTCATCACCGCGTCGTCGCCCCGGAAGTTCGAGCAGGCGTCGTCGAGGAAGCCTCGCAGCACCAGCTCCGAGGTGGCGTCGGTCAGGTCACCATTGTTCTCCAGGTCCCTCACGGCGAAGTGGGCGACCAGGTCCATGATTCCGTCGCCGTCCACGTCCTCGATGGCCACCGAGTAGGTGCCGTTGTTCTTCTGCTGGACGGACGTGTCCGGATCCGTCTCGTCGCCCAGCGTGAGCGTGGACGGATCGATCTCGGCCACGTCGAAGTCGACCGAGCCCATGATCGCCACAGGAATGGTTCCGCCGCCTCGACCGACCCTGATCGGGTTGTCGTCGCTTCCGGGCAAGATGTCGATCTCGACCGCCACGTGGGGCACCGAGAGCACCAGGTCGTCACTGCCGACGCCGCCGTCCTTGTCCGTGACCGAGAGGGTCACGGTGTAGTCTCCGGCCGCGCAGACCTGATGGCTGGCCTCGATGGCCGCCGACTGGTCGCTGGTCGTGCCGGCGTCGTCGGCGGTGCCGTCGCCCCAGGCGATGACCCAGGCCCAGGGATCGTCCTCGATTCCGGGATCGCTGAAGCTGCCGCTGAAGTCGTACGTCTGTCCCGATTCCACGGTGGCGTCGGGGCCGGCGTCCACCGACGGCGCCACGTTGTTCACCGTGACGGCGACGTCGTCGCTTCCCACGCCGCCGTCGTCGTCGGTGACGGCCACGGAGACGGTGAAGGGGCTGCCCACGTTGTCGGCGTAGGTGTTCTGGAGCCCGAAGGACTTCCCGGCCAGCGCGAGGGCCTCGTCGCCGGCGCCCTCGCCGTAGTCGACCGTGGCCGTCCAGGTGTCCGCCCCGGGATCGGTGAAGGAACCACCCTGATTGAACGTGTCACCCTCGTCCAGGGTGGCGTCGGCGCCCGCATCCACCGACGGCGCCACGTTGGCGATGGTGACGCTGCCGCTCTCGGTGCCGTCGTCGAAGCCGTCGCTGACGGTGACCTCGAAGGAGTAGGTGCCGTTGTCCGCGTACGTGTGATCGGGATCGTCGTCGGTGCACGCCAACGGCGGCGAGGCCACGCTGCACGTGCCGTCTCCGAAGAGCCACGCGAAGGTCAGTATGTCGTCGTCATCGTCGGCGTCGGTGGAGCCGCTGGCGTCGAAAGCCAGCTCCGAGCCCTCCAGGAGGTCGCCGGTGGGTCCGCTGATGACGGCCACCGGCGCGGCGTTGAACTCTCCGTACAGGACGTCCACGGTGTTGACGTCCTCGTCGCTCAGGGCGCTGCGCTGACCGATGGTGACGCCGGACGGCACGGGGGCGATGGGAATGATCGTGGGGTTCGACCCGACGGCGAAGGCGTCGGTGGCGTAGTGCATGATCGAGCCGAAGTCGTAGCTCCCGATGTCGAAGACGGCCTGGTCGTCGCCGCACTCCTCGCCCTGGGCGTCGGAGCCGGCCTCGTAGAAGTTGTGCTCCTTGCCGCTCTCGATCTCGGCGTAGTCGATGGTGACGAAGTTCTCCCGGTCGCAGCGGGTGTGCTCGTGGTACTGGCCCAGGGCGTGGAGGATCTCGTGGGCGCCGGTTCCGGTCGTGCAGAGCAGGCCGTCTTTCAAAACCCGGAGGTTGATGAACTGCTCGCCCGTCTGCATGCCGATGGCGGATGAGCACCCCTCGGAGTCCCGGAAGGTGATGAAGTTCGGCTGGCTCCCGTCGTACGGGACCATGTCGACACCGGGCGTCTGGTCCTCGATCATGTCGACGGCCCCGTTCACGATCACGGGATCCGCGTCGTCGTTCCGCCACGGCACCACGCCGCCGGGCCAGCGCTTCGAGGCGTCGTCGATGACGACGCCCGGAAGGGGACCGCCCTCGCGGGCGGGGCCGAGCTCGGACGGGGAGCTCGCGATCTCGTCGGCGGGGCCGAGCACCACGTCGCCCTGCCAGATGGCGAGCCCCTCGTGGACCTCGTAGACGACCTTTATGGGGGCCCCGTTCCAGCCGTAGATGAATCCGGTGCGGATCTCACCCACGGTGGGGTAGCCTTCCATGCCCTCCAGGGACCGGGGATTCGCGGCCGGAGGGGCGGGCTCGGTCTCCTCGACGTCGGGCTCGTCGGGCGCGGCGGCGACGGGGTTGGCTTCGTCCTGACACCCGGTGAGCGCCAGGAGGGCGGTGAGGGTCCAGACGATCGAGCGGTGGGAGCGGTTCATGAGGGGCCTCGGGCTGGCGGAGCGAAATACGATCCCGTCCACTCTTCAACCCGGCCGTTTCAGGCGCGTCACAACAGCGTCTCAGGCCCTACTTCCACTACCAGAGGCTCGAACAGTTCCATGGTTCGGGAAACACCGAAATGATGGGTGGACGAGCGGCCCGGGCCGGTGCCTCAGAAGTCGTCGAAGTAGGTCCGCTCGCCCAGGGGGCTCACCAGCGTCATCCGGATCCAGCTCGGATCCGTGGCGCGCTCGAAGTTCTCCTTCAGCTCGTACTTTGTGGCCTCGTACATGAGGTCGAAGGCGTCTCCCGCCGCGTGCGGCTTCCAGAACTCCTGCGTCCCGATGGCGAGGGGGGCTTCCGGAACGATGGCGAAGACGGACACGGGGCTGTGCTCTCTGCGCAGGGTCATCTTCTGCAGGGAATCGCCGGCCTCCGACGCCCTCTCCGTCGCCTCGCGGACCCGTTCCCTCAACACCGCCAGCTCGTTGTACAGATACACCATCTTGAGCGAGGTGCGCTCCATGACCCCCTGGCGGACGTCCATGACCCGGGTGATCCGATTCGTGATGGAGTTGTGATCGACCGGCTCGGCGAAGGAGGCGTTGAGGGGAAGCACGAAGAGCAGATCGCACTCCTCGATCTGGGTGCCGAAGCGCACGGGGAGGTTGTCCACCACCCCTCCGTCCTCGAACCATTCGTCCCGGTCCACCCGGATCTTCCTGTACGGGAAGAGCGGCGGCAGGTCCATCGAGGCGAAGACGGCCCGCCGGGTTTGCCGGAGGCATTCGAGGGGTTCCGGCTCATCGATGATCTCGTACAGCTCCGGCTTCACGACGAGCTCGGTGGCGTCCTCGTCCTCGGCCCCGAGCTTCGGCCGCTTCAGGTCCCGGATGCCCGTCCAGTTCGTCGCGAACTCCAGGTGTCCGAGCTCGACGTTCGAGCGGGTCAGGTAGAAGTGGAGCGGCGGGTCCTCTTCGGCGGCGGGAAAGAGGCGGGCCAACCGGTCCCGGACCTCGGGCGTGCGGATGAAGATGTCGTCGAACATCTCCTGCCAGGGCGTCGAGCGGAGGAAGTGGTTGCGCCTGAGTGGGAAATAGGTGTCGAACTCGACGATCCGGTCGATCCCGATGTTCCGCCACCACTCCTCGTGGGCGCTGCGGCCGTTCTCGGGTGCCTTGATCAGGCCCGCCAGCCAGAACATCGCGTTCCACGAGCCGATGGAGGTGCCGGCGATCATCTTCACCCGATCCAGGGCGTCGTTCTGTTCGAGGAAGCCGTGGATGGCCTTGAGAGCGCCCGCCTGATAGGCTCCCTTCGCGCCTCCGCCGGCCAGGATGATCCCGATCCGGTCGAAGTCGTCGAGCCGGTCGCCCTCCCCGGGCTCGGGCTCCGGTGAATCGCTCACCCGGACCGAGGGTCGCTTCCGGACGCGCCGGTAGGCCACGGCGGCGAGGTTGTAGCTGAGGAGGACCCCGATCATCAGAAGGAGGAGGACGACGATTCCCACCGTCCCCAGCTCCACGAGGGGTTGCTCGGCCACCACCGTCGGAAGTCGTACGAGAGCGAGCAGGTAGGCGGCCAGCGCCTCCACGTCGTCCGGGCTCACCACCCACGAGACCAGGAAGAGATAGACGAGGAGCAGGGACAGCACGAGGGCGGTGAAGCGCCACGGCAGACGCTTCAGCCAGGCGAGGAGGAATCGAAGGATTCTCATCTCGAGGACGTCCTTCCCGTTGAGTCGGAGGAGGCGAAGGCGCAGGGGGTACGGGAGGGAACGTACCACAATCACCGTATATATTAGGCTCGGGACGACCTGTCCAC
>CAZMPV010000036.1:4150-13799 GCA_964567985.1 uncultured Gemmatimonadaceae bacterium | reverse complement strand
TCTCGCCGCCGTCGGTGGACTTCCAGAACTCGTCGCTCACCACGTAGACGGTGTTCTCGTCCTGGGGGTCGGCGGTGACGTGGTTGTAGTACCAGGACCGGGCGACCAGGTCCTCGTTGGTGTTGATCTGCTGCCAGGTCTCACCGCCGTCGTCGGAGCGGTAGAGGCCGTGCTCGCCCCGGAGCGCCTCGACGATGGCGTAGACCACGTCCGAGTTGTCGCCCGAGACCGAGATGCCGATCCGCCCCGTCGGCCCTTCGGGGAGCCCCGTCTCCAGCTTGGTCCAGGTGTCGCCGCCGTCGGTGGTCTTGTAGATGCCGTTGCCGCACTCCGGACCGCAGCCGCTGATCATCGTCCAGGGCTTGCGCTCGGCCCGCCACATGGCGGCGTAGATGACCCGGGGGTTCTTCGGGTCCATCGACAGGTCCACGGCGCCGACCGAGTCCGACGCGAAGAGGACCTGCTCCCAGCTCTCGCCGCCGTTCTCGGAGCGGTAGACGCCCCGCTCGGGGTTCTTGCCGAAGATGTGTCCCAGGGCGGCGACGTAGACCAGGTCCGGGTTCTCCGGGTGGACCTCCACGGCCCCGATCTGTCCCGCCTCGGGCAGCCCGGCGAAGTGCCAGGTGGCGCCGGCGTCCTCGCTCTTGTACATGCCGATGCCCGTGGAGACGTTGCCCCGGGTGCACGCCGATCCCGTGCCCGCGTAGATCACGTTGTGGTCCGAGTTCGCCACGTCGATGGCGCCCATGGAGCCTGCGTCGAAGAAGCCGTCGGAGACGTTGTCCCAGGTGTCGCCCCCGTCGTCGGTCTTCCAGACGCCGCCCCCGGTCGAGCCCATGTAGTAGGTGTAGGGGTCGTCGGCGATGCCGGTGACGGCCGTGACCCGGCCTCCGCGGTAGGGGCCGATCAGCCGATACTCGAGGGCCCCGTACTCGGTGGGCTCGAAGAGGACGTTCCCGTCGCTCTGCTGGGCCTCGGCGCTTCCGGTAAGGAGCGCGAGAGCGCACGCGGCGACGGCGGCGGAGAGGAGAGAAGCGGTGAGAGCTCGGACGCGCATCTTCGGCACTCCCGTGCAAGGTGGGGACGGGCGGTGGCGGGGGCCGCCTCGGGAACGTGCGAATCTGTCGTGGCATTCAGGATATGGAGTGCACGGCGCGCGGGACAGGGTGGGGCCGCGGAGTGCTTCCCGGAGGGTCCCGCCCGCCGGGCCGAGCGCCCCGGCCGGCCGGGCTCACCCGGCTCTGTCCGATCCGATTCTACCCTCCCAGCCCCACGCCCAGGGTCAGGAGCCCGTGGCTCAGCGTGAATCCGTCGACTCGCTGGAGGAGGACGCCGGCCCGGGGGGTGAGGGTCAGCCCCCCCGCGTCCACGGCCCAGCCGGCCCCGGCCACCAGTCCCAGGCCCATGGTGTCGCCCACGCCGATGACGGCGTCGCCCATGCCGGGCGGATCCGGCGGGCCGTCCTGCCGGATCACGGTGGCCAGCCCGGGGCCGGCGGTGAGGGAGAGGACGGCGCCGAGGCGGGAGGGCCGGTAGGAGAGGCCGAGGCCCAGATGGTGACGCTTCTCGGCGCCGCCGGCGAGCCGGCTCGACGGCCAGGCGGCCACCCACTCGACGGCTCCCGCCAGACGCTCGCCGAGCACGCGCTCGACCGCCACCCGGCCGGCGGGGGTGAGCTGCCCGGTGTCCGAGTGGTCGTGGCCGGCCAGCAGCACGCCGCCGCCACCGCCCGCTTCGAACCGCCACGGACCGGCCTCGGCGTTCTGGCCGGCGACGGGGACGGCGGTCCACGCGGTGAGGAGGACGGCCGCCAGGAAGGCGGCGCACCGGTTCGAGGCCGGGTCGGGGTGGCGCGTGCGGGGGGATGTCACGATGGGCGTGCTCCACGGCTCGGGTGGCGATCATCCCGAGTACGAACGAGGGCGGCGAAACGTGACGGGCCGCCGAGCCCTTTGCGCCGAGGCGCTCGCCGGTGCACCGTACCTGCATGCCGATCGATACGGCCGTACAGCGCCTGAAGCGGAGGCGGACCAGGATCCTGGCCACCCTGGGGCCGGCCTCCGACGACCCGGACACGATCGAGGCCCTGATCGGGGCCGGCGCGGACGTCTTCCGGCTCAACTTCTCCCACGGCGACCACGAGGCCCACGGGGGCACCTTCCGGAGGGTCCGGGAGGTGTCCCGGCGCGTCGGCGTGCCGGTGGCGGTCCTGGCCGACCTCTGCGGACCGAAGCTCCGGGTCGGCCGCTTCGAGGGAGGGGAGATGACGCTGGTCGAGGGAAGCGCCGTGACGGTGACGACCCGGGAGGTGACCGGCGGCGACGGCGTGATCCCGGCGAGCTACGGGGGGCTGCCCGACGACGTGGCCCCCGACGACCGGATCCTCCTGGACGACGGCAACCTGGAGCTCTCGGTGGAGTCCGTGGAGGGGACCGAGGTGCGCTGCCGGGTGCTACGGGGGGGCGCGCTGACGGACCGGAAGGGGATGAACCTGCCCGGCACGCCGATCTCGATCCCGGCCCTGACCGACAAGGACCGGAAGGACGCCCGCTTCGCACTGGACCTCGGAGTGGACTGCCTCGCCCTCTCCTTCGTGCGCCGTGCCGCCGACGTCGAGGAGCTCCGGCGGCTGATCGAGGCCGAGGGGGCCACGGCGTGGATCGTCTCCAAGATCGAAAAGCCCCAGGCCCTGGACGACATCGACGGGATCCTGGAGGTGAGCGACGCCATCATGGTGGCCCGGGGCGACCTGGGCGTGGAGCTTCCGCCCGAGTCGGTGCCCATCGCCCAGTCCCAGCTCGTCGACCTGGCCCGGGCTCGGGCCAGGCCGGTCGTCGTCGCGACCCAGATGCTCGAGTCGATGGTGGAGGCGTCCCGGCCCACCCGGGCGGAGGTGAGCGACGTCTCGGGGGCGGTCCGGAGCGGCGCCGACGCCGTCATGCTGTCGGCAGAGACCGCGGTGGGCGCCCACCCCGTGGATGCGGTGCGGATGATGGACCGGGTGGCCCGGGAGACGGAGGGCTACCTCTGGAAGACCGGTGCCTTCGGACCCCTCGGTCCGCCCAACCCGGCCGACGGGGAGCGGCCGGTGCCGGTCCAGAGCGCGTTGGCCCGCGCCACGGGCCAGCTCTCCCGGGACCTGATGGTCCGGACGATCGTCGTCTTCACCCGGGGCGGGTGGACGGCGCTCCAGGTGAGCGCCGGCCGGCCCCAGGCGCCGGTGCTGGCGGCCACGCCCCGGCCGGAGACGCTCCGCCGCTTGAGCCTGCTCTGGGGCGTGGTTCCCGTGCTGGTGGGCGAGGAAGCATTCGAGGAAGGCGAAGAGACCGCTCGCCGGCTCGCCCGGGAGTCCGGGCTCGCCGGCGAGGGTCACCACATCCTGGTGGTCCGGGGCTTCCACCACGAGGAGCGGAAGAACCGGCCCTCCCTCACGGTGCTGACGGTCTGAGCCCGGACGTACGAGCTCGGGCCCGGACCCCTGGCGGGACCCGGGCCCGGAATCCGGCCCTCCCGGATTCGCGGTCGCGTCGGGTCACATGCCGGTGCGCTTCTGGACCGGCACGGAAATCCGGGTGTTCTCCCACTCCAGGATCAGGTTCGCGTGTTCCTCGCTGTGCTTGTCCCAGCGGAAGCGCATCTGCTCGACCATCCCGTCCGTGGACGCGGGGGTCACCTCGACGATCCCGAGGTCGGCGCTCCGGACGCTCCCGTCGATGGGCACACCCCACCGCTCGTGCTCGCTGTTCAGGACGACCTCCCAGCTGTTCTCCCCGGGGATCGTGTAGAGTGAGTAGGAGCCCGGGTCGAGCTGGAGGTCACCCACGGTCGCGGGGAAGGTGAGATGCAGTGCCGTGGCCTCGTTGGCGCCCGCTCGCCACGGCTCGTCGAAGGGCACGAGCTCTCCCATGATCTCACGACCCCGGACGGAGGGGGCCCCGTAGCAGACCTTGGCTTCGTCGCCACCGAGGGAGACGCTGGCCGAGTCCAGGGGGCTGATCCTCTCTCCGGCCTCGGCCTGGGTGGCGTCCTGGATGAAGCAGTTGGGCCCGTCCTGGGCGGCGGCGGGCTGAACGGCGAGCCCGAGACCGAGACCCAGGGCGAGAGCGGACGCAGTCAGACGGAACGGGAACTGCATGCAGTCCTCCTTTCGGCGGGTGCGTTGACTTCATAAGTCGTCATCCTCCCTACCCCCGCCGGGACGGGTGTGATCCAGGACTCCGAGGCGGGGAGGCCGTCTTCGCTCGGCCGTACGGAGCGCTGCGGGGCAGTCTGAGCGAGCCCCTCGCCCGGCCGGTCGCATCCCCCGTCCCGGGGGCCGCATTCCTGGTGAGGCCTCCGGCCCCGAGCGCGCTTGACCGGTCCAGGGGAGGGCCGCATAATCTGTGGCAGATGAAACTGAGTTTCAATCTCGTTTATCGAAAACGAGAAGTCTTATGAATTACCTCTGCAGCGGGTCCCGCACGACGCTCCGGGGTGCGGGTAGCGCCCTGGTCTTCATCCTCCTGGCTCTCCTGGCCGCCTGCGGCGGCGGGGAGCCCGGCGCCTCGTCCAGCGGCGGCGAGGAGCCCGCGGCCGAGGCGCCCGCCGGAGAGGCGGGCGGTGGCGAGGAGGCGGGGCCGGCGCCCCAGTCGGGAATTCCCTCGGGGGGCCTGGAGCAGTGGGTGAGCGACATCCGCGCCGAGCTCGACGCCATCGAGTCGGCCGAGGGGGCCGCGGCCCGGGGCCAGGTCATGAACCTGTACGTGGGCCGCCAGGAGTACATCGAGATGTACTACGGCCAGGGCGGCCAGATCACCGGCCGGGACCACCCGGAGCTGGGCGAGGCGATCCTGGCCCAGGAGAGCCTCTTCCACGAGCTGATGCAGCTCACCGGCCAGGAGAACCCGGACCCCGAAGAGGTGCAGGCGAAGATCGACGAGCTCCGCTCCCAGCTCGACCGGGTCGTGGAGCTGGCCCGGGAGGCCGGCGTGCCCCTCGACCGTGAGGAGGCCGGCTCCGACGAGGGTGGCGCCGAGGGGGCCTCGGCCGACGACCCGGACGCGCTCCTGGGCCGGAGCGGCGAGAGGTCGTCCCGGGGCGGCGCCCGGGTGTCGATGCCCGAGATCCGGGCCATCGTCGACGAGCTCGACCGGGCCGAGGCGGACTACCTGGACGGAAACCGGGAAGCCGCCCTGGCCGGCGTCGAGCACGCCTATCTCGAGGGCTTCGAGCCACTGGAGAGTCGGCTTCCCCAGGGCAACGTCCAGTCCGTGGAGCGGCTGATCCACCTCTCGCTCCGGCCCCGGATCGCCCGCTCGGCGCCGGAGGCCGAGGTCTCGGAGAGCTTCGACGCGGTGCGCTCCGAGCTGATCGAGGCGGACCGGGCCGTGGCCACGGCGGGCTCGAGCTTCTGGTTCGGGGCCTTCAACTCCCTGATCATCATCCTCCGGGAGGGCCTGGAGGCGGTGCTCCTGGTGGGGGCGCTCCTCGCCTACCTGGCGAAGGTCGAGGGGGGCCGGGAGCACCACTCCCGGATCTGGGCCGGCGTGGGCCTGGGGGTGGTGGCCTCCTTCGCCACCTGGTTCGTGGCCCGGACGCTGATCCCCGTGAGCGGCGGCAATCGGGAGCTGCTGGAGGGCGTCACCGCGCTGATCGCCGTGGGGGTGCTGGTCTACGTCTCCAACTGGATCTTCCGGCGGAGCTACCTGCACCACTGGCAGGACTACCTGAAGGAGAAGCTCGACACGGCGCTCACCACCGGCTCCGCGCTGGCGATGGCGGCCCTGGCGTTCGCGGCGGTCTACCGGGAGGGCTTCGAGACCGTCCTCTTCTACCAGGCCCTCATGTTCGACGTGGGCTCGGGCCCCGTGCTGGCGGGCTTCGTCCCGGGCATGCTGATGATCGTCGGCGTCGGCTGGGGGATCATCAAGCTGGGCCTGCGGCTGCCCCTGAAGCAGGTCTTCGCCTGGACGAACGCCGTGCTGATCTACCTGGCCGTCGTCTTCACCGGGAAGGGCCTCTACAACCTCCAGGAGGCCGGCCTCTTCGCGCCGCACCCGGTGGGCTGGGTGCCCGACTCGGGGGCCCTCCGGCTGGGCCTGGGCGTCTATCCGGTGGCCGAGACGCTGATCGGCCAGGCGATCCTGGTGGCGATCGTCGGGGCGACCTACCTCTGGTACCGGAGCCGGCAGAAGCAGCAGGAGCGCGCGGTGGAGCGGGGCCGGGAGGTGGCCGAGAGCGGCGAGGCCCGGAGCCGGACCGGGAGAGGGACGGCCCGGGAGGCGCCGGCGGGCTGACCGCCGGGTATCCCCGGCAGGGGGCTCCTACACGACGAAGCCGGGCACCCGGGGCATGAGCCGCTCGTCGATGCGCTCCAGAGCGGCCCGGGCCATGGCGGGGCTCACCTCGAGCCCGTCGCCGTCGGTGGCATCGGGATCGACGGCGTCGAACGCTCCGTCCAGCATCTCTCCGTCGTCCGCGACCGCCTCCAGGATCTTCATGGCCCGGGGATCGATCCACCCCCCGTCCTCGTAGCCGCCCGCCATCTCCCGGAAGACGTTGAAGGCCCAGCCCGTCAGGTACCGGGCCGGCTTCATCCCCTCGTCCACCATCCCCCATTCCCGGATCCGTCCCAGGAAGCGGGTGACCTTCTCCTCCGAGGTGAAGATCGGGCAGGCGTCGCGATCGGGCATGGTCATCGCCCGGGTCGGCTCGTCGCCCTCGCCGGGCTGGTGCGCCCAGTAGTAGCGGGGCCAGTCGGCCACGATGCGCCCGGCGACCCGGGCGCCGAGCTCCTCCCGGGCGCTCGCCACGCCCACCGCCAGGTCGGTGGCGTCGGGTCGACGGCCCGTGCCGCACCAGAGCGCCAGGATCGCCAGGTCGGTGTGGTCCAGGACGAGCGGGTGGGGGGAGGCCGGATCGAGGAGCACGCCGTCGCACTCCGACGAGGCGAGCAGCCACTCCTGGAACGGGGCGTCCTCCCCGACGGGGCGGGGGTCGCCCGAGCGGTCCGGATGGGCGGTATCGAAGTCGAAGTAGCGGTCCGGGCTGGTGAAGGCCGGCAGGTAACGTCCGCCATCGTGCTCCACGGTGGCCGCGGCGCTGCCTTTCCCGGTCTCCAGGCCCACCAGGTCCGACCATCCCTCGACCAGGGACCGGACGACTTCGGCCTTCAGCCCCCGGGCTCCGGGCAGCCCGCCCAGCCGGCCCGGGGCGACCCGCTCCACCCGCTCGAATTCGGAGTAGTCCAGGAAGTGGGGATAGAGGATCGCGAGCCCCCAGGTGTCCGGGATCGTGAGGTGGGCCGGGCCGTCCGGGTAGAGGTCGAAGACGACGCCGTCCACCGCGGCCGGCGCCGCCCAGATCCAGCGCAGCGCCTCGATCCCCGAGAGGTGGAGCGTCTCCACGTCGGGTAGCTCGGCCAGCGCCGCGTCGGCCGCCTCGGGATGGGTGAAGACCCGGACGGACGGACGCTCCGGGTCGTCGGGATGGGGAGAGACGAGGGGCCAGCGCAGGCCGTGGACCGGCTCGGGCCGGACCGGTACGTGGACGCCGATCTCGAATCCGAGCCCGTCGAGGAGCTCCCAGGCCGGGATCCGCTCCTCGCTCCAGGCCCGGCGCAGCTCCTGGAAGCGGTCCCGGGACTCCTCGGCGGAGATCCCGGGCGGAGGGACGGGCTCCAGGGACGGCCCCTCCTCGACCCGCCGCCGGAGGACCTCTGCCGGAGAGGCGGGCTCGGAGGGCTCCGGCGGAGAGGGTCGAGCCGGACGCTCCTCCGGCGGGGACGCACCCTCGGCTCCCGGCGCCGGGCCGGCGATCATGCCGGAAAGCCCGGCCACCGTGTCCCGGTCCAGGACGGCTGCGTGGGGCGAGCGGGGATTCAGGACCATGCCCCCGAAGCCCCGCTCGAGGCAGTCCCGGATCCGGAGGGCGGGGTCCGCGCCCATGAGGAGCATCGCCTCGTCGTCGTCCTCGACCCGGCCCTGGGCCCGGAGGAACTCGAGGGCGTGGTCGCCGTCGGTGAAGTAGAAGGGGACGAAGGCGCCGTCGGCGGTGGTGGCGCCCAGGACGTCGGGGCGCTCGCCGCCCTCTTCCAGGTATCGGATCGCCTTCGTCTGGGAGGGCAGCGCCAGGAGGGTCTCGAGCCCGCCGAGGATCCGGGCGGCCTCCTCCAGGTCCTTCCGCTGGAGCGCCCTCGACAGTGCTTCTACGACCTCGGCGCTCGGGTTCTCGGACATGCGGCCTCCCGGATGGGGTGCGAGGCCGCGGGGGCCCCTCGTGTATCAACGAATGGTCCACGTGGTGGACCGGAGTCAAGGCGTCGCGCACCCCTGTTTGTCAGACGACCCCCGGCGGCCGAAGATTGGCCCGGCACCCGCACATTCACTCCGACTCCGAAACACCGCGATGGCGATCCGTCGATTTCCCTCCGCCTCAGCCGTACCCCGCCTGACTCTGATGGCCGTGCTCGGCCTTCTCCTGGGCCTCGCTTTCCGGACTCCGGCCGTGGCTCAGGAGGCCGACGAGGAGACCCCGACCGAGGCCGCCGACACGGCCCATCCCCGGGGCCCGGACGGCAAGCTCCTCCTCACCTTCGACGACTATCCGGGCTGGAAGAGCCTCGGCGAGGAAACGCTCTCGCCCGACGGCCGCTGGTTCGCCTACGCCCACGAGCCGGTGGAGGGCGACGACACGCTCTTCGTCCGGAGCCTCGAGCGCCTGGACGGGATGCCCGTCGACACGGCGGTCAACGGGACCGATGTGGCCTTCTCCGGCGACTCCCGCTGGGTGGCCTACGTGACCACGCCGCCCGGAGACGACGGAGAGGACGGCGAGGAATCGGGCGACGACGACCGGAGGGGCCGGACCCTCCACCTGGTGGATCTGGCCGGGGGCGGTGCCGAGGAGGCGGCCAGCTTCGAGAACGTGGCGTCCTTCGACTTCAGCGGCGACGCCCGCTGGCTGGCCATCGAGAAGCGACCGCCGGAGAGCGGGAACGGAGGAAACGGGGAGGACCGCCCCCGGGGAGCCGACCTGCTGCTCCACGACCTCCGGGCGCAGACTACCACGAACATCGGTAACGTGGCGGCCCACGCCTTCAACGAGGGCGGCGCGCTGCTGGCCTACGTCGTGGACGCCCCCGACGACGCGGGCAACGGGGCGTACCTGCTGGATCTGAGCGCGGGTCGGACCGTGCCGCTGAGCACGGCCGAGCGGACCTACGAGGGGCTCTCCTGGAGCGAGGACGGCACGGCGGTGGCGGTCCTCCGGGGGATGGAGTCGGACTCCCTCGAGGAGCGGAGCAACGCCCTGCTGGCCTGGCGGGGGCTGGAGCCCGGCGTATGCGCCGACGCCGAGGTCCGGTCGGCGTGCGTGGACGGGCTCGGCGTGGAGTACCGGCCGTCGGACGACGAGGCGTTCTCCGAGGGCTTCGTGCTCTCCGAGCACCGGACGCCGGAATGGAGCGAGGACGAGGCCCGCCTCTTCGTCGGCATCCGGGAGCAGCGGGAGGCGCTCTCCGACGACGAGAAGGTCGAGTCGAACGTGGTGGTCTGGCACTGGAAGGACGAGCGTCTCCAGAGCCAGCAGGAAGAGGAGGAGATGCAGGATCGGCGGTTCACGTATCTGGCTGCCCTGAATCTGGGCCCGGAGCGCCACTCGGGCGCCCGGG
>CAZMPV010000036.1:2551-4050 GCA_964567985.1 uncultured Gemmatimonadaceae bacterium | reverse complement strand
GAGATGGAGCGGGTCGAGCCCACCCCCGACGGCGACCGGGCCATCGGCTACTCCGACCACCCCTACCGCCTGGACCGGGACCACCCCGACAACCGGGCCGACGTCTACGAGATCGACCCGGCCACCGGCGAGCGCACCCTGATCGCCGACTCGCTGGTCTGGCCCCTGGGCCCGAGCCCCGACGGCCGCCGCTTCCTCTACTTCCGGGACTCGACTCTCTACGCCCACGACCTGGACGCCGACGCGGCCACGAACCTCTCGGCCGCCGCCCCGGGCGCCGACCTGGTGAACACCGACTGGGACTACCCGACCGAGGCGCCGGCCTGGGGCACGGCCGGCTGGTCCGACGACGGCACCTCCGTGGTGGTCTACGACGAGTTCGACGTCTGGCGGATACCGGTCGACGGAAGCGACGCCGAGAACCTGACCGCCGGGGCCGGCGCCCGGGATTCGGTGCGCTACCGGGTCCGTGACGTCGAGCCCGACGAGCCCGGCGAGCCCGACGTCCTCGACCTCTCCGGGCCGCTCCTTCTCCACGGCTACGGAGAGTGGACCAAGCGGGAGGGCTGGTACCGGACCCGCCAAGGCCGCTCGCCCGAAGCGCTCCACGACGGCGACGAGCACCTGGACGGCCTGACCCGGGCGGACTCGGCCGAGGTGGTCGTCTTCACCCGGGAGACCTTCCGCCGGTTTCCCGACATCTGGACCGCCGGCACCGACTTCGACGACCCGGAGCGGGTCACCCGCGCCAACCCTCAGCAGGACGACTTCTCCTGGGGCAGCCGTCGTCTGATCGAGTACACCGACGACCGGGGCAACCGTCTCCAGGCCACCGTGACCCTGCCGCCGGGCTACCAGGAGGGAGAGGGCTATCCGACGATCATCTACTTCTACGAGCAGCTCAGCCAGCGGCACCACAGCTACGCCCACCCCACCTGGGACGACCGACCCCACGCCAGCTACTACGCGTCCCAGGGCTACGTCTTCATCATGCCCGACATCGTCTACACCGAGGGGAGGCCCGGCTCGTCGGCCCTGGACGACGTCACCGCCGTGGCGGAGCGGGCGATCGAGCTCGGGATCTCCGACCCCGACCGCATCGGCCTCCAGGGGCACTCCTGGGGCGGCTACGAGTCGTCCTTCATCCTGACCCGCTCGGAGATGTTCAGCGCGGTGGTCACCGGCGCGCCCCTGACCAACCTGGTCAGCATGTACGACATCCTCTACAAGCGGCTGGGCATCGGGAACGGCCCCCTCCTGGAGTGGAGCCAGGGCCGGATGGGCAGCCACCCCTGGAACGACTGGGAGGGCTACGTGGAGGAGTCGCCGGTCTACCACGCCGCGGACATCTCCACCCCCTTCATCGTCCTCCACGGCACCGAGGACGGGGCGGTGGACTGGAACCAGGGGCTCGAGCTCTACATCGCCGCCCGGAGGCTCGGCAAGGAGGGCATCCTCCTGAGCTATCCCGGCGAGCCCCATCATCTCCAGGACGAGGC
>CAZMPV010000036.1:0-2451 GCA_964567985.1 uncultured Gemmatimonadaceae bacterium | reverse complement strand
CGACAGCGATGCAGTGGCAGCTCGTGAAGCTCGACGAGAGCGACGACACCTCGGACGAGGCCCTTCTCGACAGCAAGGCCGTGGAGACGTTCCGCTCCATGGGCGACGCCCAGCAGGCCGCCCACGACGACGCCGGCGTGAAGCGGATGGAGTGGGAGTCCGACCCGGACGATCCTCCCCACAGCCTGCGGGCGTCGCCCGGGCGGGGAGTGGTCTACCTGGTCCGGGAGGTCTGACCTCCCTCGCAGGGTCTCGCCTACTCCTCCCTGCGAAGCTCCACGTAGGACGTCAGCGCCCCCTGGAGCAGGGGGGATCGGTCCTGGGCCGAGGCCTGGCCGCTCAGAGCGCCGTTCCTCAGGTGCAGGTTCAGGAGCACCGAGTGAGGCTTCCGGCTCGCGTCCGGCGTCGGGATCCGGCCGTTGAAGCGGCCTACGAGCCGGCCCTGGTCCCCGTCCCACCCAAAGACCTCCACGACCCCGGCGAGCTGGCCGTCGATGCGGGCGTGGACGTCACCGTCCTCCTTCACGTCCAGGCGGAAGGGGATCTCCTCCTCCCAGGTCCGCAGCGTTCCCGTCCACTCGCCGACCAGCCCGTCGGGCGGCGTGAACGCCTCGTCCTCCTCCTGGTCCTCTCGCTCTCCGGCCGACGGGCGCTCGTAGTCCGGGACCAGAGCGGCCAGGACCCGCTCGACCAGGCCCCCGGTGTCCGAGCCCGAGCGGTTGGTGAGCACGGCGATCGCCACGTCCTCCTCGGGATAGAGGAGGAGCCCGGTGCGGACGCCGGGCATCCCGCCGCCGTGGCCGACTTCCCGGAGGCCGCCCGACTCGTCCAGGGACCATCCGAGGCCGTAGCCGTCGGCGCCTTCCAGGAGGTCGCCGGTCTCGTCCCGCTGCATGGCTTTCCGGGTCGAGTCGGCCAGGATCCGGCGCTGGCCGGGCAGCCGGTTCCCCAGGTGGAACATCCCGAAGCGGAGGAGGTCGTGGGCGCTGGAATAGACGGCCGAGGCCCCCCGGTGGTCGAAGTCGTAGAAGGGGATCGGCTTCAGGTCGTCGTCGTAGCGCTCGGCGACGTGCGCCTCCATGCCCGGGGCGACGCCCACCGAGGTGCGGGTCATCCCCAGGGGCATGAAGACCTCGGTCCGCATGAAGTCCGTGTACGTCCGGTCCGAGACGCGGTCGACGATGTGGTCCAGGATGCCGAAGCCCAGGTTCGAGTACTGGTAGACCTCGCCCGGGGGGTTCACCACGATCCCGTAGCGGTCGATGGTCTCCTCCATGGGCGGGCGCCGGTAGTCCACCGTCTCGTAGAAGAACTGGTAGTGGAGGGGAAGGCCGGCGGTGTGGCTCAGGACCCGCCGAACGGTGGCGCCGGAGGCGTCGCCGGCGAGCCCGGTCAGCTTCCCGATGCCCAGGTAGTCGTTCGCCGGGCGATCGAGGGAGATCTCACCCCGCTCCACCAGGATCATCAGCCCGGTGGCCGTGATCGGCTTCGAGATCGAGGCCAGGGAGTAGGCGGTGTGGGGCGTCGCCTCGATCCGATCCTCCACGTCGGCCCAGCCGAAGGCCTCTTCCCAGACGACCTCGCCGTCCTTCGCCACGGCCACGGCGACGGACGGCACGTTCCGCGCTTCGAGCAGCGTCCGGATGTAGGACCGGGCCTCGTCGAAGCGGGGGTCGTCGACGCCCGGGGCCGCCTCCTGGGCCGGCACGGGCCCGGCCAGGACGACGGCCGCCAGGACGGCGGCGAAGCAGGCGACGGCGCGGGCTTCGTGGCGCATGGTCGTGCTCCCGGTGTCAGGGCTTCACGGTCTGAAGCGTGCGGTCGAGTCGGTCCTCCAGCCAGTCCACGACCCGGCGCCGGTCCTCGCCGCTGGTGGGATCGCCGAGCTGCCAGCGGCCGCTCCAGAGCGCCCGGCCATCCCTCGCCCGGACGAGCTGGGCGCTGACGGCGACCTGGGCGCCGGCGGTGGCCGTGTCCCGGAGCAACTGGCCCGCCACTACCACGTCGGCCCGCAGTCGCTGGCCGATCCGGGCGGGGAGCAGGTCCTGGCCCCGGTACTGGGATGCCAGGGTCGGGCTCAGGAGCGTGAAGCGGGGGTCGTGCTGCTGGGCGAAGCGGCTGTGGAGAGAGTTCGTCACCGCCGAGGCGGCCTCCTGGACGTCGGGGTCGCCCCCGGGCGCCTCGAAGGGAACGAAGGCCACCCGGACCGTCTCGCTTCCGCCTCCCAGCCAGCCGGTGGCGACGGCCACGGGGAGGAGCGCCAGGCCGAGGGCGACGGCGAGCAGGACGGCCAGCGTCCAGCGCTTCCGGGTCTCCAGGGGAGCGTCGCTCATGCGGGGGCTTCTCCTTCACGCTCGGCGTCCTTCTCTCTCCGGGCCCAGCGGATGAACTCCACGGCGAGCCCGGCGCCCATGATCCAGGCGGTGCCCAGCTTCATGACGGCGCCGGCGA
>CAZMPV010000035.1:0-13836 GCA_964567985.1 uncultured Gemmatimonadaceae bacterium | reverse complement strand
GGACCGTCGCCTCCACCAGGAACTGCCAGAGGATCTCCCGGCGGGTGGCGCCCACCGCCTTCCGGATCCCGATCTCCCGGGTCCGCTCGGTCACCGAGATCATCATGATGCCGATCACCCCCACGCCGCCCACCATCAGCCCCACCGAGGACAGCGCCAGCATGACCAGGAAGAAGACGCCGGTGAGCTGGTTGAAGAGGTCGACGAGCTGCTCCGAGCGGATGACGGCGAAGTTGTTCGCCTCCTTCGGCCCGAGCCCCCGCATCGACCGCATGGCGCCGACCACCTGGTCCATGGCCTCCTCCTGCGAGACCCCCTCCCGGGGCACGACGAGGGCCGCCAGGAAGCCGTCCCAGACCTTGAGGCGCTTCAGCGCCGCGCTGTAGGGGAAGACGGCGAAGTGCTCGACGGCCTCGCTGAAGACGTTCTCCTCGATCTGGAAGACGCCGACGACGGTGAAGAGCTCGTTGGCCCGGCGCCCGGCGGAGACCCGGACCCGGCGCCCCACCGGGTCCCGGCGACCGAAGAGCCGGTTCGCCAGGGGCTCCGAGATCACCGTCACCGCCCGGCTCTGCTCCACCTCGGCCCGGATGAAGTTCCGGCCGGCCACGAAGTCGCCGAGGGTGTAGGCGGGCCAGCCCTCGGAGTTGCCCGACGACTGGACGTCGTGGACCCGCTCGCCCTCGAAGGAGAAGGTGGCGCCGAAGTCGAAGTCCACCACCGACTCCCGGACCAGGGGCAGGCTCCCCAGACGCCGGGCCTCGGTCGTCGTGACCCTCGGCATGTTCCACCACGGGGGCCGCCCCGAGCCGTCGTTGACCAGCCGCACCTCGGTCATGTCGAAGCGGGTCACGATGAAGTTCTCGGGGCCCGCCGCCTGGAAGGCCTGGAGGACGCTGGAGCGGATGCCGCTGATCATGGCCGCCATCGTCACGACCACCGCCACGCCGATGGCGACCCCGAGGATCGTCAGCCCCGAGCGGACCCGGTTGACCCGGATCGCGTCCAGGGCGATCCGCACCCCCTCCTCGACGGGCTGAAAGCGCACGGCGGCTACTCGTACCGGAGGGCGTCGACCGGGTCCAGGCGCGAAGCCCGGGCCGCCGGATAGACGCCGGCGGCGATGCCGACCCCCACGCCCAGGGCCAGGCCCAGGGCCACCCAGCGGGGCGCCACCGAGACCGGCAGGGGCGAGACCGACCGCACGACGGTGGCCAGGCCGACTCCCACCAGGATCCCGAGGACGGCACCCGTCCCCGAGAGGGTGGCCGACTCGATCAGGACCTGGACCAGGATGTCACGCCGCTTCGCGCCGATCGCCTTCCGGACCCCGATCTCCCGGGTCCGCTCCATGACCGAGACGAGCATGATGTTCATGATGACGATCCCGCCGACCACCAGCGAAATCCCCACCAGTCCCGGCAGCGCCGTGAAGAGGATCGCGGAGATCCGGTTCCAGAAGCTGAGGGACTCCTCGGCGGTGTCCAGGGCGAAGTCGTTGTTCTGGGTGGGGCGGAGCTGATGGCGGGTCCGCATGATCGCCTCCAGCTCGACGAGGGCGGTCTGGAGGTCGGCCGGGTCGTCGGTCTTCACCAGGATCTCCTCCACCTCGTTCCGGGCACCCATCATCCGCCGGGCGGGCGATCGGGCCGGGACGATCGCCCGGTTGTCCAGGGAGATCCCCAGCACCGAGCCCTGCTCTTCCAGAACGCCGACGACCCGGTACGGGACGGCGCCGATGCGAACGGTGTGCCCCAGGGGGTCGACCTCCGGAAAGAGGGTCTCCGCGGTGCTGGTGCCCAGGACGACCACCGGCACCCCACGCTCCGCCTCCTGGCGGGAGAAGGGTCGCCCCACCTCCACCAGCAGGTTTCGGATCTCGAGGACGGGGGGGGTGACGGCCATGATCTCGACGTTCTCGACCCCCCGGCCGTTGTCGGCCCGGAGCTCGCCCCCCCGGTCGCTCTGGATTCCGACGAGCGCCGGAGTCTCGAGCCGCTCCTCGATCGCCTCAGCGTCGTCCACGGTCAGCTCCGGGCGCCGGGCCCAGGCACGCCGCTCCTCCCGGGACGGGTTGATCTGCACCGACGGCCGCTGGCGCACCGTGATCGTGTTGACCCCGAAGAGCTGCCGGGAGAAGTCCTCCTTGATGTAGCGGTCCAGGCCCTCGACGACGCTGACCACGACGATCAGGAACATGACGCCGATGATGACCCCGGCCAGGCTGAAGAAGCTCTTCAGCTTCTCGGTCCGGATCTGGGTCAGCGCCAGGCGGACTCCCTCCCAGAGCTTCACCGGCTCACGCCCCCGGCTCCCCGCCGTCGCCCGAGGGCCGGATCGGATCGCCGTCGGCCAGCTCCCGGATCCGCTGGTAGGGACCGGCCACCACCGTGTCGCCTTCCGACAGCCCGGAGACGACTTCGAAGTACTCCTGCCCCGCGATGCCCACTGTGACCGGAACGAAGACGGCCGCCCCCTCCCGGAGGACGAAGACGCCCTCCGCTTCTCGCTCCCGCCGGGAGCGGGCGAGGGGGCCCTCCGAGGCCTGCTCCTCGCTCCCAGCGTCCTCGTCCCGGGCCCCCGTCTCCCGGGCCGACTGCCGGACGGTCAGGGCGATGATCGGGATCGACAGCGCGTCGTCCCGGCGCGCGGTGACGATGTCGGCGGTGGCAGACAGGTCCGGCCGCAGGAGCACCGGCGGGTCCTGGAGGGTGACCACGACCTCGAAGTCGATGGCCGTGGCCTGCCCGCTCCCGGTCTGGCTGGCCGGCGGACGGATCGCCGAGTTTCCGATCTTGGTGACGCGGCCCGAGAACGCCTGGTCGGGGAAGGCGTCGATTTCGACCACCGCGCTGTCGCCCGGAGCGATCTCGGGAATGTCGGTCTCGTCCACCTCGAGGACGGCTTCCACCACGGAGAGGTCGCTCACGGTGAGGAGGAGGCTGCCGGGGTTGTTCATCGTCCCGACCACGGCGGTCTCCCCCTCCTCGATGTTCAGCCTCGTCACGGTGCCGGAGATCGGCGCCCTGAGCACCGTCTTGCCGAGCTGGTCCTCGGCTTCCTCCACGGCGGCCACGGCCTGTTCCACCCCGTGCTCCGCGGCGGTGAGCTGGGCCCGGGCCACGTCCAGGTTCGCCCGGGCCTCGTCGAGCTGCCGGCGGCTCACCAGCGTCGAGTCCCGGCTCCAGAGGGTCTCGACGCGCTCGAACTCCCGCTCGGCCCGGATCATCGACGCCTGCCGCTGGGCTTCCTGGGCCCGGGCCTGGCTCAGGGCGGCCCGGCTCCGGGAGAGCGCCGCCCGGAGCTGGGTCTGGTCGAGGCGGAGGAGCACCTGGCCCTCCTCGACCTCGTCCCCCTCCTCCACGGTGAGCTCGGCGACCCGTCCCATGACGTCGGAGCTGATGTCCACGCTCCGCCGGGCCCGGACGTTGCCGCTGGCCGTGACCGTCGCCACCAGGTCACGGCGCTGGACCTCCTCGAGGCGGACCTCGACGGCGTCGCCTCCCCGGCGGGCGACGGCCACCGCCGTGACGGCGCCGATCAGGACGACGGCGACCACGGCGATCACGATCTTCCGCTTGCGGGTCATGGGGCGTCCTCATCGGTGGCTGCGAGGGAAGTACCCACCAGGGCCTCCAGGTTCGTGATGGCGTCGTGGTACGAGTAGACCGCGGCGATCCGCTCCCGGTCGGCCTGGGCCTTGACGGTCTCGGCATCGACGAGCTCGACGAAGGAGATCGTCCCGACCTGGTACTGCTCCCGGGCCAGCCGGAGCTGCTCGGCCGCGACCTCCTGGTTCTGGGCCTCGATGCGGGCGCTCTCGTAGGCGGTGCGCACCGCCGCCAGCCCCGAGCCGATGTCGGCCCTCAGGGCCAGCTCCTGGTCCCGGATCCGGTAGCGGAGGTCCTCCCGCTGGGCCCGGGCGGCCTCGACCTCCCGCTGGCGTCCCAGTCCCTGGAAGACCGGGATGCTGAGGGAGAGGGAGGCCTGGGGCGGCTGGTTCGTGAAGTCGAAGGGGAAGGCGCTGTTCTCCGCCCGGATCTCCTGGACCTGCCCGTCCGAGAGCTCGAACCGCGCGCAGTCCTGGGTCGGCAGGGGGTCCTGGAGGCGCCGGAAGATCTCGTTCAGCGCCTGGCACTGGTTCTTCTGCTGGAGGGCCGACTGGCGGGCCAGGTTCACGTAGTAGGACGGATTGCTCGCCTCCTGGGTGAAGCCGCTGTATCCGGCCTGCACCGAGAGGGAGGGGAGGTACGCCGTCCGGGCCGACCGGACTTCGACGTCGGCCGCTCTCCGGGACGCCTCCAGCTCGGCCAGGGCCGGGTTCCGCTCCAGGGCGGTCCGGTAGAGCTCCTCCTCGCTCCACTTCGGCTCCCGGATGTCGAACTCGGTGGTGAGCTCGACGTCGTCGCCGGTGTCCACGCCGATCTGTCGGAAGAGGGCGAGGCGCGCCGTGTGGACGGCGTTCTCGGCCCGCAGGACGCCGACCCGGGCCCGGCCGACCTCGACCTCGGCCCGGCGGACGTCCAGCACGGTGGCCGAGCCGACTTCGGCCTGACCCCGGGCGAGCCGGAGGTTGCTCCGGGCCCGCTCCAGCTCCTGGTTGGCCAGGTGCAGCGCTTCGTCCTGGCGGAGGACCTCGAGGTACGCCCGGGTGACCGCCGCTTCGAGCTCGGCCTCGCCGTTCCGGATCCGGGCCCCGGTGGCCCGCCGGTTCGCCTTCGCCCGGCCCGGCGCCAGCAGGGTCGCGCCGTTCACCGTGTAGTTCAGCCCGACGTTGTAGCTGGAGAAGTAGAACGACGGCTGGTCGGCGAAGCCGAGCTGCTCGGTGGTGATGCTCCCGAAGCGCTGCTCCCCCGAGCCCTGCCACGAGACCGCGGAGGACGCGGAAAGGGAGGGGATCAGGGAGCCGTAGGCCGCCCGCACGTTCCAGTCCGCCACCTCCGCGTCGTTCCGGGTGGCCAGGAAGGTCGGGTTGTTCCGGAGCGCCAGGGAGACCGCGTCCTCCAGGGAGAGGGCCGACGGCGGGCTCTCCTGGGCCCGGACACCACCGGCGAGGAGCGCGGGGGCCGCCCAGGCCACCAGCAGGACGCGGGCGAAGCGTAAATTCGGGGTCACGGCGGGGAATCCGGGATGTCGGGTGAACGATTTCGGGGCTCGGTCACGCCCGTCCTACGCGGGAAGCGGGCTCCGGGATTCGATACGACGACGCCGGCGATCGTCTTCACTCCTGCGACCGGGGGGGCGGCCCCTCCGGACGAGGTCGACGTCCGCGGCCGTCGGGGTCAGCGGGGGAGGTCCCTCCGCTCGGCCCGGAGCCCGGTTCCGTGATGGACGACCCGGAGGAGGCGCCCCCGGTCGTCGACCCAGACCTCCCGGACGGCGCTCCCGTCCTCGACCCGGATGTGGTGGGCCTGGACGGCCTGCCCGGCGATCTGGATGCGTTCGGTCCCCGTGTCGGTCGCTTCCAGGCGGAGCTGCTCTCCCGCCGTCGGAACCACGCCCGGGAAGCTGGTCGTCCCGTTCAGGACCCGGGAGGCGAGAAAGTAGTAGTGGTGGACCACGCCCTCGTCCAGGAGGATCGAGCCCGGGCTGGCCCGGAACTCCCGGAGCTCCTCACCCCGTCCGGTCACGACCTTCGCCTGGTAGCGCCCGCCGGCCAGGGTCATGTAGATCTCCGTCTGCCGATCCCCCGCCACCTTGACCTGGTATGCCCGCACCTGCATGTCCGAGCTCGAGACCTCCAGCGCCGGCGAAACGGTCCAGCTCCGGGCGTCGAGCCGAGCCTCGACCTCGCCCGTGGCGATCAGGCGAGCCTCCGGGCCGCTCCCGGTGCGGCGGATCGTGAAGCGCTCGGTGCCGATCGCCTGCCCGTTCCGGCTCAGGAGGAAGGTGCCCTCGTCGACGACGACGTTCTGAGCGGGGAGCTCCTCCGCGGCGGCGGCGACGAGGCTCCCCACGACGACGGCCAGAAGAGTGACGGCGGAGCGGAATCGGTTCATCGGCTCGAACCTCGAGGACGAGGGAAGCGACGACGGGGCCAGGGTAACGGTGGCCGGAGTCGGCGTCGAGTCGAGTTACCCCCCTCGTTGCGCCGGGTTCTGCGGCGATCCGTCGATACGGTCACTCCACGCCTCCGGAGAGAACCCGGGTCCGGACCGTCTCTACCCACCGCTCGTAGACCGCCCGACCCTTCGCCGCGGTCGCCAGGGAAGGGCGTCCCACCGCCCCCCGGGAGCCGGGCGGGGGTGTGACGGCGCGGCCCCTCACGTATTTTCGAAGGGTGCCCCGGTCGGGGACGAAGTCCTCGATCGCCCGGGTCCGGACCCGCTCCGGGGCCAGGTGCAGCATGAGAGACGTCTCGAGCTCCCCGGCGTGCTCCTCGTCCGGAGCCGCCTCCAGGAGGTCGTCCACGGGAATGGAGCGAAGATCGACCACCGTCGTCGTCGCCTCGGCGGTCAGGGCCATGAGGAGAGCGTCCAGATGGGGCTCGTAGCGGTGCGCCGTGACAATGACGAGCTCCGTGACGCCATGGTCCTCCCACGCCGCCAGGAGCTCGTTGACCATCCGGTGGAGCGTCTTCCGGCTCACCCCGGCCTTTCCCGGAAACGCGCCCCGGCCCGGCAGCCCCACCCCGTAGCGGAGCGTCGGCGCCCGGAGGACGCCCTCGGTCTCGGAGAGGTCGGTGACGAGGCGGTCCGCCAGGTACGTTCCCATCCCCAGGGGGAGGTGGGGGCCGTACTGCTCCAGGACCCCGACGGCCAGAAGCATCCGGGAGTCCAGCTCGAGATGGGTCCGGACCTCCGGCCACGTCAGGTCCCGGAGGGCGTATGACGGAAGCTCGGTCGTCGCAGGGCCGGTGGGTGGAGTGGTGGCCATCGCTCTTCCTCTGGTCCGGGGTGGTCGGCCTGGCGGCGTGGAGCCGGTGGCCGTCGCCCTGGTGGCTCGCGTGTGTCGCTGCCCTTCTCCTGGCCTGGCTCGTGACCGCGGGCGGACGGGCTCGGGCCTCCGGCGTCCGGGCGTTCGTCGGCGTCCTCCTCGCCGGCGGCGTCGTCTCCGGCTTCGTCGCGCACCATCAGCTCCGCTCCCTGAGCGTCGGGTGGGAGCGGCTCTGGGAGCAGCGGGAGGCCCGGGCGGCCGAGGAGCTGAGCCGGTCTCTCGACGAGCTCCTCCGACGGGCGGAGCGAGCGGCGGACCGGCTCGCCGGCCTGCCGGTCCCGGAGCGGGACGGCGTCGCCGCAGCGTCCCTGGCCGAGATCCGTCGGGAGACCGACGTGGCGGCCCTCGCCCTCTACGACTCGGCGGGCGGTCCCCTGGTCTGGGACGGCATCCACCGGGGCAGGGTCCCGGACCCGGTCCGGTCCGGCGCGTCCCGCTACGCCTACGGGGAGCGGCCGCTCTTCAGCTATCTCTACGTTACGGCTCCGAGGCCGGATGCGGGAGGGACCGCCGTCGCGGCGGTCCTCCTCCGGACCGACCTGCCGGCGGGTTTGGCGGGAAGGAGGGGCGGCTTCGCCTCCGACTTCGAGCTCCGGACCGGCGAGTCGATCCGGATCTTCCGGCCCCGGGAAGCGGGCCGGGCCGCCGAGGCGGTGTGGGACCTCCGGTGGGAGGATCGCACCCTGTTCAGCGTCGCGGTCGAAGAGCCCGATCGGGCCGCGGAGCGGGAGGCGGTGACGGATCGATGGATCCGGGTCCTGGGGCTGCTGGCCGTGGCCGCGTGGGCCCTGCTCGGCCTGGGAACGGCTGCGGCGTCGGGGGCGCTGGCCCCGGCCGCCGCCTCACTGCTCCTCCTGGCGCTCCTCCTGCCGGTGGGACGGATCACGGGCTTCGAGGCCCTGGGCTCTCCCGCGTCTTTCCTCCTGCCGGGTCCGGTGTCGGCCTCCCTGGGCCGTCTCCTGGCGCTGGTGGCGGCCGGGGCGGTGATCGCGGGGATGACGGCCCCGGGGTGGCGGGGCCGGGGACGTCCACGGGCGGGCCTGGCCCTGTTCGGGGCCCTCGCGGTCGCCTTCCTCCACCTTCTCCGGGGAGCGCCGGCTTCCTCCTACCTGGCCGGCTCCGACGTGGCGCTGGTCCTCCTCCAGGTCGTCCTGGCCGGAGGCCTGGGAGTGGCCGCCGTCGCCGCACTCCTTCTGGCGGTGGACCCGCAGGCCGACGCCGTGCGCCCGTGGCACCTGACGGGGGCGGTGGCCGGGGCAGCGCTCCTCGCCCTCGGGGGTGCCGTCTGGGTCCGGGTCCACGGGTCCCTCCCGGCACCCGCCGCCCTCCTCTGGCTCCTTCCCGCTGGGCTGCTCCTTCGCACACCCGGGCCGGTGGAGGGGCCGTTCCGACGGCTGCCCCTGGCCCTGGGCGCGGCGGCCCTCGGCGTGACCCTCGCCCTGCCCTTCGGCTGGTCCCAGCGGATGGAGGCGAGCATGGAGGTCGCCGAGCGGGAGATGGACCGGCTCGGCACCCCGGTCGATCCTTATCTGGACTTCCTCCTCCACCGGCTCGCCGCCCGTGCCGACTCGCTGGATCGGGCGGGAGCGGGAGCGGTGGAGCTCCTCTACCGGAGCTGGACCCGGAGCGGGCTGGCGGAGGAGGGAGTGCCGGTCTGGCTGACGCTCTGGTCTCCGGCGAACGTCCCCGGCGAGGAGCTCCGGATCGGGCTCTCCGGGCCCCGGCCCGCGGTCGCAGCCGACCACCTGGACGAGGCCCGCTCCGGTGACGAGGCCCTGGTCCGGCGGTTCGAGATGAGCGATGCCCACTACGGGGCCTTCGTCGCCCTCTCCGGGGGGCGGGTGGTCTCGGCGGTCGTCCCGCCCCGGAAGACGGCGGCCGGCAGCTCGGGCCTGGGCCCCCTTTTCGCGTCGACGGAGGCGTCGGCCGGCGATCCCGTGACCATGGTGCCGCTCCTGCCGGGCGACGTGGCCACCGCCCCGGACACGATCCAGTGGGTCCGGGACGACGAGGGCTGGCGGGCCGAGCGGACCCTGGCCTTTCCCGAGGGGCGCTACCACGCCCACTACCGGGTGGACGTCCCGGGCCCCCTGATGCTGGTGGCCCGGGGAACCCTCCTCCTCACCCTCGACCTCGGCCTCCTGCTCCTCCTGGCGGGCGTCGGCCTGGGTGTGGGGCTGAGACGCCCGCCCCGGCTCCGGCCCCTGGGGCGGATCCTCGGGACCTTCCAGGCCCGGATCACCGCCGCCCTCTTCGCGTTCTTCGTCCTCTCGATCGCCATCTTCGGGACCCTGGCGTACCGGACCCTGACCGGGGCCGCCTCCCGGACCGCCGCCGCCCTGGCGGAGCGGGTCGGCGACGAGGCGGCGGGCTGGTACCTGGAGGTCCAGGGCTCCATGGATCTCCTGGCCCGCCGGGTCGGCGCCGACCTCCTGGAGTACAGGGACGGGAGGCTGGTGGGCGGATCGGTGGCCGAGCTCGTGGAGCTCGGGCTCTACGAGGGCTGGGTGCCGTACCCGGTCCACCGGACGCTGGACGGCCGGGAGGCCCTCCGGGTGACCCGGCTACAGGAAGTCGGGCGGTGGGAATACGTGGTCAGCTATCGGCGCCTTCCGGACGGGGACGTCCTCGCCACGCCGGTGCCGCTGCGGGCCGGGGCCACGGTGGTCCGGCGCCGGGAGATGACCGACCTCCTGGGCTTCGCGGTGGTGCTGGGCGCCGGCCTCTCCCTGGCCCTGGCGCTTCTGGTGGGCCGGGCTCTGGCCCGACCCATCCGGACTCTCCGTCTGGCCTCGGAGCGGGTCGGGAGCGGCGACCTGGAGGTCCGGATCCCCGCGGACCGCTCGGACGAGTTCGGGGCGGTCTTCCAGGCCTTCAATCGGATGGTGGAGCGCCTTCGCCGGACCCGACGGGACCTCCTCCAGACGACCCGCCGGACCCGGGCGATCGTCGAGGAGGCGGCCACCGGCGTGGTGGCTCTGGACGGCGAGCGCCGGGTCACCCTGGTGAATCCTCGGGCCGAGGAGCTCCTGGACGAGGCGATCCCGCCGGGAGAGCCGCTGCCCCGGGGGGGTCGGGCGGCATCCGAGCTCTCCGCGTGGGTCGACCTCTACTATCGGGACGGGCTCCGGGAAGCGATGGCCGAGCTCCACGTCGAGGACCGGCGAATCCGGGTCCGGGCCCGCAGGATCTCGGGCCGGGAGCGCCTCGAAGGGGCCGTCCTGAGCCTCGAGGACGTCACCGACGAGCTGCGCACCGAGCGGATCCTCGCCTGGGGCGAGATGGCCCGGCAGGTGGCCCACGAGGTGAAGAACCCCCTGACCCCCATCAAGCTCAGCGTGCAGCACGTGCTGCGGGCCTGGGAGGACGCCCGCCCGGAGTTCGGGGAGATCCTGGAGCGGAACGTGGACGCTGTCCTCCGGGAGATCGAGCGGCTGGCCGCCATCTCCCGGAGCTTCTCCCACTTCGCCGCGCCCCGCCTGGCCGGCGGTCAGCCCCTGGAGGGGGTCGAGGTCGGGGACGTCGTGGCCGAGACGCTGGGCCTCTACGCCACGGGAGAGGGCGATGTTCGCTTCGAGTCCGACGTCGCGGCCGACGCGCCGCCGGTCCGGGCCCGCCGGGGCGAGCTCAAGGAGGTCCTGGTCAACCTCCTCGAGAACGCCCGGGCGGCGATTCCCGAGGAGGGCCGGGTGGTGGTGGAGGCCGATGCCCGGGAGGGCGGCGTCGAGGTCCGGGTACGGGACGACGGACAGGGGATTCCACCGGATCTCCTTCCCCGGATCTTCGAGCCCCGCTTCTCCACCCGCTCGACGGGCACGGGCCTGGGACTGGCGATCGTCCGGCGCCTGGTCGAATCCTGGGACGGTACGGTGGAGGCCGAGAGCGAGCCCGGCGGCGGCACGACGATCCGCCTGAGCCTCCGGGCCTGGAACCCCGAAGAAGCCCCGGCGACCCCTGGCGAGGAAGAGGCCGATTCCACACCTTAAGGGTGCTCGATTCGACACCCACGCTCGATCCACGGGAGGACGATGACGGATCCGGCCCTCGACCCCCAGAGCTCCCGCCGTCCCCGTTCAACATTTCCTTCCGAAGAACCCGAAAGCCGAACGATCGATCCCCTCGAGCTCGCCGCCTGGCTCGAGCGGAACGCGGATCGTCTGACCCAGCGCTGGCTCGGCGGCATCACCCGCCGGAACGGCCGTCTCGACGCCCAGACCCGGGAGATCCTCGAGGAGTTCGTCGAGGTTCTCGTGTCGATCCTTCCGGCCTTCCTCGGCCCCTACCGGGATCAGGTGGAGCCCCTCTGGCATCAGGCCGCCGAGACGTACGGCAGCGTGGCCGCGAAGCGGGGTCTGGCGGCCGGGGAAGTGATCGAGGAGTTCCAGCTCCTCCGGGAGGAGATCGTCCGTCTCTTCTACGACGAGCCCCCGGTCCGGAACCTGGACCGGCTGGCACTCCGGGACGTGCTGCGGCTCAACCGCGTCGTGGACGACGGCGTCACCCACGCCAGCATCGGCCACACGGACGTCCTCTTCTTCGCACTGTTTCAGGGCACCGGCGCTCCGGAGAGCCTCAGTTCGGAGCAGGCCGGCCAGGTGCGAGAGCAGCTCCGGGCGATCCGGGACGAGTACCGGAGCGTCATGGAGCTCCTGGAAGGTCGCTGAGCGCGTGGGAGGGGTCGCCCGGGCGCTGAGCCCCGGCACGGGACGGCGGTGATCCCCTTTTCCGAGGCGGAGCTCCCGGTCCGCCCACCCCGGGAGGCCTCGCCCGGGGACATGCCGCCGCAGGAGCTCCGGCGACACGCCCACGAGCTCGCCGACTGGATCGCCGACTACCTGGACACCGTGGGAGAGCTCCCCGTCCTCTCCCGGGTCCGACCCGGGGAGGTCCGGGGCCTTCTCCCCCGGACGCCCCCCGAGGAAGGGGAGCCCTTTCCGGCGATGATGGACGACGTCCGGGAGGTCGTACTGCCGGGGATCACCCACTGGAACCACCCGGGCTTCCTCGCCTACTTCGCCATCACCGGCTCGGGCCCCGGCATCCTGGGCGAAATCCTGGCCGCCGCCCTGAACGTGAACGCCATGGTCTGGCGGAGCTCGCCGGCGGGCACGGAGCTCGAGGGGCTGGCCCTGGACTGGCTCCGGCAGATGATCGGCCTCCCCGAGGGCTTCGAGGGGGTCATCAACGACACGGCGTCCACCAGCTCCCTCTACGCCCTCGCCGCCGCCCGGGAAGAGGCCCTCCCCGAGGCCCGGGACGCAGGGCTCGCGGCTGCTCCCCGGGGGCGGGTCTACGCCTCGAAGGAGGCTCACTCCTCCATCGAGAAGTCCGTCCTGGCCCTGGGCCTCGGCCGGGACGGCGTCCGGCCGATCCCCACCGACGACCTCTTCCGCATGCGCACCGACGCGCTGCGGGCGGCCGTGGCCGAGGACCGGGCCGACGGGATCCGCCCGGTGGCCGTCGTGGCCACCCTGGGCACCACCTCCACGAGCAGCGTCGATCCGGTGGCCGGGATCGCCGACGTGGCCGCCGACGAGGAGCTCTGGCTCCACGTGGACGCCGCATACGGGGGGCCCGCGGCGGCGGTGCCCGAGCTCCGGCCCCTCTTCCGGGGCTGGGAGCGGGCCGACTCCATCGTGGTGAACCCCCACAAGTGGCTCTTCACGCCGGTGGACTGTTCGGCCCTCTACTGCCGGCGGCCGGAGACGCTCCGGCGGGCCTTCAGCCTCACCCCCGAGTACCTGAAGACGAGCGAGGAGGGCGAGGCCCGGAATCTCATGGACTACGGCGTCGCCCTGGGACGGCGCTTCCGGTCGCTCAAGCTCTGGTTCGTCCTGCGCTACTTCGGGGTGGAGGGCGTCCGGGACCGGATCAGGGCCCACGTCCGCCTGGCCCGGGAGCTGGCCTCCCGGGTCGACGCCGAGGACGGCTGGCTGCGGGTGGCACCGGTGCCCTTCAGCACGGTGGTCCTGCGCTACGCTCCCGAGGGGATGCCGGACGCCGAGGCCGACGAGGTGAACCGGGCGATCCTGGACCGGGTGAACGAGAGCGGGGAGGCCTTCCTCTCCCACACCGAGCTGGGGGGGCGCTACTGCATCCGGGTCTCGGTGGGCAACCTCCGGACCCGCCGGGAGCACCTGGAGCGCTGCTGGGAGCTGCTGAGGGCGGGAGCCGCCGAGCTGGGCTGAGGCCGCCCTACGCCTCCCGGATCTCCTTCACCAGGTCCTGCATCGTCTCCTTGGCGTCGCCGAAGAACATCATGGTGTCGTCCATGTAGAAGAGCTCGTTGTCGATCCCGGCGAACCCGGGGCTCAGGCTCCGCTTCATGACGATGCAGGTCCGGGCCTCGTCCACGTCGAGGATCGGCATCCCCCCGATGGCGCTGTCCGGGTCCCGGGCCGCGGGGTTCACCACGTCGTTCGCCCCCACCACCACGACGACCTCGGTCCGGGGGAACTCCGGGTTGATCTCCTCGAGGTCGTAGAGCCGGGTGTAGGGGACGTCGGCCTCGGCCAGCAGGACGTTCATGTGGCCGGGCATCCGGCCGGCCACGGGGTGGATGGCGAACTTCACGTCCACACCGCGCTCCAGCAGGAGGTCCATGACCCGCTTCAGCTCGTGCTGGGCCTGGGCGACGGCGAGCCCGTAGCCCGGCACGAAGATCACGCTCTGGGCGTAGGCCAGGATCATGGCGACCTGCTCGGCGTCGGCCGACCGCGCCGACTTCTCGCCCTCGTCGGTCGCGGCCGCCGTGGCGCCCCCGAAGGCTCCGAACGCGACGTTGGCCAGGGAACGGTTCATCGCCCGGCACATGAGGGTCGTCAGGATCAGCCCGGCGGCGCCCACCAGGGCTCCGGCTATGATCAGGATCATGTTCCCGATGACGAAGCCCGCGGCCGA
>CAZMPV010000034.1:0-13873 GCA_964567985.1 uncultured Gemmatimonadaceae bacterium | reverse complement strand
GGTATCGCCGGGCGCTGGAGAGCCTGGAGGAGGAGGGCCCGGCGCCGGAGCGGTGGCACGCGGCCCTGAACCTCCACGTCGCCCTCCGCTCCCGGGGCGAGGTCGACGCGTCCCGGGAGTGGCTGGACGAGGCCGAGCGGGCGGCGGAAGCCGCCGCCGATCCCGCGGCGGCGGTCTTCCTGGGCAACGCCCGGGGTCAGCTCCGGATGGCCGAGGAAGACTTTTCCGGGGCGGAGAAGGAGTTCCGGGCCGCCCTGGCCGAGGCCGCCGACGGCCGGGCCCGGGTCACGGTCCGCCTGAACCTGGCCGAGGCGCTCCTGGCCCGGGACCGGACGCTGGACGCCGGGGAGGAGGTCCGGGAGGCGGAGACCGAGGCCCTGGCGGCCGGCGTGGTCTCCAGGCTGCCCGAAGTCTACCGGCTCCTGGGGAGGATCGCCGCCCGGCAGGGAAACGCCGACGCCTTCGTCCTCTTCGAGCGGGCCATCCGCATCACCCGGGAGCGCGGCCTTCCGCGCCTGGAGGAGGCCATGACCCTCCAGGCCTACGCCGAAGCCGAGCGCCGGAAGGGGCGGGAGGACACGGCAGGAAACTTGCTACAGAAGGCACGGGAGATCTACGACGAGCTGGAGATACGGCACCTCAGAAGCCGGTGGGTCGATCTCTTCGGTCCGACGACCGTGGAGAGCGAAGCCGCCGAAAGCGGAAACGACGATGCGTGAACGGACACGGACGACATACGGCAACCGACACTCGAGCTCCGGATCCGGGCTCGCCCCGGCGGGCGCCCGCCCGGGCACCTTCGGTCTCCTGCTTCTGGCCGCCGGGCTCACCCTCTCGACCTTCGGGTGCGGAAACCTGACTGCGGGCGGGGCCAGGGGAGAAGCCACCGTGGCCGTCTCCGGCGACGCTCCGGAGGAGTCGAGCCAGAGCTCCGTCGTGGCTCCCGAGCTGGCCACCGTCTCCGGATCCGCGACGGACCCGTCCCTGCAGGTGAGCGGGCCGATCGGCGTCGGCGGCCCGGTGGAAGGCCAGGTGAAGGCGACGCTCCGGGTCTTCCTGGAGGGCGCCGACGGCGAGCGCATCGCTCTGCTGGACGAGAACGAGCAGGCCGAGGTCGACATCCAGGGCGCCAGCGAGGTCACGCTCGGCAGGAGTGAGCTGGACGTCGGCGTCTATCCCCGGATCCGGGTCGTCTTCACGGACATCGAGGCCGACGTGCGCTCCGGGCTGGAGATCGCCGGACAGGTCCTGAAGGGCCGGATCACCGTGGGAGGCGAAGACCTCGACTCCCTCGCGGTCGAGATCGACCGGCAGGTCGAGATCCGGGAGGACGACGTCGCCGAGCTCCTGATCGACCTGAACTCGACCGCGTGGCTCAACGCGGCGAACCCCGCGCTGAAGACCGTCGCGACGGCGAAGTTCCGGGAGGCCGTGAACGTCCAGGTCCGCTGACGCCCGCTGCTTGACGGGCCCCCGCTCGTCCCCCCAAGGTGGATCTCCGTTCTCCTTCGAGTCGGAGGTCTCCGGTGCGGGCCACATCTTCGATTCCACCCTCCGTCGTCCGGGCACACCTCACCCTCGCGGCGATCGCGTGCTGGGTGCTCCCCGGGCTCGCCGCCGCCCAGGGCCCGGGCACCTCGACCCCGGACCCCTTTGCGGCCGTGGGCTCCCGGTCCGAAGCCCCGACGAGGGCGCTCCAGGAGACTCGGCCGGTCACCGTCGAGGACGTCCTGGCCTTCCGCTCCCTCGACGACGTGGCCGTCAGCCCCGACGGGAGCCGCGTCGCCTACGTCGTCTCCGAGCGGGACTTCGAAGAGAACCAGGTGGACACGGACGTCTGGGTCGTGGACGCCGACGGGGACGAGCCGGTGCGGCTCACCCGGAATCCCGGCTCGGACTCGGACCCGACCTGGTCTCCGGACGGAAGCTGGATCGCCTTCCGCTCGGATCGGGGGGAGGAGCCCCAGATCTACGGGATCTTTCCCGACGGGGGCGAGCCCTGGCAGGTCACCGACTTCGAGACCGGCGTCGGTGACTTCCGCTTCGCGCCGGACGGCGACCGCATCGGCTTCCTGGCCTCGCCGCCCAGGAGCGAGGCCGATGAGGAGCTCGAGGAGCGCCGGGGCCGCCCCATGGTCCGGGACAGCGCCTACGCCGACGAGTGGACCCACCTCTGGGTGGCGCCCCTGGAGGAGCGGAAGGCCGGGCGGGCGGAGGCGTCCACACCCGACACCCTCCACGTGCAGGGCTTCGTCTGGGCGCCCAATGGCCGGGGGCTCGCTTTCTCGGCCCGGCCGGCGCCCCTCCTCCGGACGTACCGCCACGCCGAGACCTACGTCCAGGGTGAGCCCGGCGGGGCGGTCCGGAAGGTCTCGGGCCTGGAGGGCGGCGAGGGCCCCGTCGAGTGGGACGCCGCCCTCGGCCTGCTGGTTTCGGGGTCGGGCCACCTTCTGGGCACCCACAACACCGAGATCTGGCGGGTCCCCCTGGGCGGGGGCGACCCGGTCAGCCTGACCGAATCCCTGGACGAGAACGCGGGCTTCGTGGCCCTGGCCGGGGGCTGGCTCTGGATCGAGGCCTCCCACCGGACCGGACGGCGGCTGTATCGGATCCGGATCCAGGACGGCCGGGCGTCCGGAGAGCCCCGGACGGTGAGCGACGACGCCCTCTACTACTCCGGCTTCTCGGCGAGCGACGACGGCCGGACCTTCGCCTTCGAGGCCCAGGGCCCCGGGACGCCGCCGGACGTCCACGTCACACGGGCCGACCGCTTCCGACCCCGGTGGCTGACGCGGATCAATCCTCGGGCCGACCGCTTCGCCCTGGGAGAGATGAGAGTCGTGCGCTGGGAGTCGGCTGCCGACGGGGAGGAGATCGAGGGGGTGCTCACCCTCCCGGTGGGCTACGAGGAGGGGGACCGGGTGCCCCTCCTGCTCCGGATCCACGGCGGGCCCTCGGGCGTCTCCACCATGAGCTGGACCGCCGACGACGCGGCCTATCCGACCCAGGTCTTCGCCGGTCTCGGCTACGCGGTTCTCCAGCCCAACTACCGGGGCTCGACCGGCTACGGCGAGCGCTTCCGGGGCCTCAACCGGGGCCACATCTCCGGCACCGACTGGGTCGACGTGGAGTCCGGCGTGGACCACCTGATCGAGGAGGGCGTCGCCGACCCGGACCGCCTGGGCGTCATGGGGTGGAGCTTCGGCGGCCACCACACCTACTGGGGCATCACCCGGACCGACCGGTTCAAGGCGGCCAGCGCCGGCGCCGGGGCCAACGAGCTGGTGTCGATGTACCACGCCACGGACCTCCCCGAGTTCTACCACACCTACCTGGGGCCGAAGCCCTGGGAGGACTTCGAGCTCTACGAGGAGCGCTCGGCGTACCGCTACGTGGAGCGGGTCACCACGCCGCTGCTGATCCAGGTGGGAGAGGACGACGCCCGCGTGCCCCGTCAGCAGAGCGACATGTTCTACGAGGCGATGAAGGCCATCGGGAAGGCGCCGGTGAAGATGGTCGTCTATCCCGACCAGTCCCACGGGGTGAGGGAGCCCAGGCTGGTCCGGGACCTGACGACCCGAAACGTCGAGTGGTTCCAGCGCTGGATCCCGACCGAGACCGACGCGGCCGCCGAAGGAGGTTGCCCATGATCGGATTCGTTCTCCCTGCCGCCTTCCTGGCGGTCCAGGCCGTCTCCACTCCGGCCCCCCCGGGCCCCCTTCCCGAGGCCGGCCGCCAGTCGTCCCCGGCCCTGGCCGTCACCCACGCCCGGGTCTACCCGGTGAGCTCCGAGCCCATCCCCGACGGGACGGTCGTCGTGGAGGACGGCCGGATCGTGGCCGTGGGGCCCGCCGACCAGGTCGACGTGCCGGCGGACGCCCGGATCGTGGACGCCCGGGGCGGCTCGCTCATTCCCGGGATCGTCGAGAGTCACTCCCACATGGGCTTCAAGCAGCTCTGGCGGCCCACCACCGGCTCCCACAACAACGAGATGTCGGCCTCGATCAACGCCCGGGTCCGGGCGGTGGACGGGCTGAACACCTCGGACGTCGCCTTCGAGCGGGCCCTGGCCGGCGGCATCACGACGATGAACATCACCCCCGGGAGCCGCTCGCCGAACTCGGGGCAGGCGGTGGTGGTGAAGCTCCGGGCGCCGACGGTCGAGGAGATGGAGATCGCCCACGGGGGGATGAAGTTCGCGATCCGGGGGCCGTGGCGGAGCTCGACCTTCGACGGCACCGAGGAGGAGGTGGCCGACCTCCTGGCTTCGCAGCTCGGCGCCGCCCGGGCCTACCTGGAGGCCAAGCGGGCCCACCGGGCCGGGGAGCGTGAGGAGGCGCCCCCCGAGGACCTGACCCTCGAAGCCTTCGGCAAGCTCCTGACCGGGGAGTGGCCGGTCGGGGTCCACGCCCATCACGAGGAGGCGATGAGGCAGGCGATCCGTCTGGCCGAGGACTTCGACCTCGACCTCTACGTCCACCACGCCGACGCCACCCACGCCCTGGTGGACGAGCTGGCCGAGGCGGAGATCCCGATCAGCTTCGGGCCCGTCCTTCCCTTCATCGGCCGGAACGACGAGGAGCTCGACGGCCCGGTCGAGCTGGCCCGGGCCGGGGGGCTCGTGGCCTTCCACCAGGACCACCCCGACGGCCCCCAGTACTACCTCCGGGAGTCGGCGGCGCTCTTCGTCCGCAGGGGGATGCCGGAGGCCGAGGCCCTGAAGGCCCTGACCCTGAACCCCGCCCGGATCCTCCGGGTGGACGACCGGGTCGGGAGCCTGGAGCCGGGGAAGGACGGCGACCTGGTGCTCCTCTCGGGCCCGCCCCTGGACTGGGAGAGCCGGGTGCGACGGGTCTGGGTCGAGGGCCGGGAGGTCTGGCGCGGCGAGATGCCCGGCGACGCCGCCGCGGCGTCCGGAGCGGAGCGCCCGGGCTCCCGGGGCGGATCCATGGCCGGATCGGCCAGAGGTGCCTCCGCGGGCGAGTCCATGGCCGGATCGGCCGCGGACGCCGACCTGGCCGTCGTCGGCGGTGAGGTCCGGCCGGTCACGGGGCCCGCGATCTCCGACGGCGTGGTCCTGGTCCGGGACGGACGGATCGTGGCGGTCGGCCCCGCCTCCGACGTCGAGGTGCCCGCAGACGCCGAGGTGGTGGACGCCTCGGGCCGGATCGTGACGCCGGGCTTCCTCGACGCCCGTACGACCGTCGGCAGGGAAGGACGGAACCCCTGGGGGCCGGAGACCACCGAGACCCGCCCGACGACCCTGGTCGAGGCGGCGGCGGCCGTGGAGGACCACCCCTGGGTGGCCGACGGCGTCACGGCGGTCTACGCGGCGCCCACCGCCCGGGGGCTCGTCGGTGGCTTCGGCGGCGTGGTGAAGCTAGCCGGCGGGGCGGAGGACCGGGTGGTCCGGGAGCGGGCCGGCCTCGCCGTCTCCTTCGGCGACCGGGCGATCTTCAGCGACGACGGGACCGAGCCCACCACCCGACAGGGCATGATCGGGCTCCTGCGGCAGCGCCTCCACGACGTGCGGGACGGTCCCGGCACGGATCATCCGCGGCCCGCCCCGGAGTACGAGCACGCCGGCACGGACGCCCAGCTCCGGGCGGTCCTGGACGGGGAGGTCCCCCTCCGGGTCCTGGCCCACACCGCGGACGACGTCGTAACGGCCGTCCGGGTCGCCCGGGAGTTCGACCTCGAGCTCGTCGTGGACGGCGCCGCCGGCGGCCACGCCGTGGCCCCCGAGCTGGCGGCCGCCGGTGCTCGAGTGGTCGCCGGCCCCGCGGTGATCGGCGTCGGCGGTGGGGGAAGCGTGGAGATGATGGCCCACACCCCCGAGAACGCCGCCCGGCTCCACGGCGCAGGGGTACCGATCGCCCTGTCCACCGGGAGCGCCGGCGGGCGCTCGGTGGCCGTCGAGGCGGCGGTCGCCCGGGCCCACGGTCTGCCCGCCGACGCCGCCCTGCGGGCGATCACCCTGGACGCGGCGCGGATCCTGGGCGTGGAGGACCGGCTAGGCAGCCTCGAGCCCGAAAAGGACGCGGATCTCGTCCTCTGGGAGGGGGACCCCGTGGGCACCTGGGGACGGGCCGGGCTCGTGATCGTGGACGGAGAGGTCGTCTACCGTCGCTGACCTACTGCCGGGCTCTCCGGCGGGAACACTCGTCCGCGTTCGGGAAACCCAAGTCAGACGGCGAATCCGTGCCTCCGACGGCTAGAAGCCTGCCGCACGGCTCCAGCAGGCTTCTAAGCCCGGGGAGGCGCGCAGGGACCCGGCCGCGGAGCGCACCGGCTCCGTCCGGCCGGGTCGTGTCGACTGGGCCCGACCCGGAAAGGACCGACGGCAGGTGAACGGACGACGACAGGGCGGCAGCGGCGGCGGACGCGGGGGGGGCTCCGGCTCCCAGGGACCCGGCGGGGGAGACGGTCCCGAGACCCCGGGCTTCGGAGGACCGGGCCGGGGCTGGCGCCTCGTCCTCTTCATCGTCCTCGGATTTCTCCTCTTCCTCTGGGGCCAGCGCCTCTTCACCGAGGGCGGGGGCGACGGGCCGGAGATCGCGTACAGCCAATTCCGCACCCACCTGGAGCAGGACAACGTCACCCGGGTCGTGGTCCAGGGCGAGCGCATCCAGGGGACGCTGCGGGAGCCCGCCACCCACCGGACCGAGGAGGGAGAGACTTCCCAGTACACGGAGTTCGTCACCTACGTCCCCTCCTTCGGCGACGACGAGCTCTACGAGATCCTCGAGTCCCACGGGGTCGAGGTGCAGACCCGGCCGACCCAGGACACCTCGTGGTGGACGATCCTCTGGATGGTGGGCCCCTTCGTCTTTCTCCTGATCATCGGCTGGATGGCGCTGCGGCGGATGCGGGCCCAGGGCCAGACGATGTTCAACATCGGCAAGGCCGGCGCCAAGCTCTACGACAAGGAGGAGAGCGAGCGCACGACCTTCGAAGACGTCGCCGGCAACGAGGGCTCGAAGAAGGAGCTCCAGGAGGTCATCAAGTTCCTCGAGGACCCCGAGCGCTTCCACAGGCTGGGCGGGGAGATTCCCACCGGAGTGCTGCTGGTCGGTCCGCCGGGAACAGGAAAGACCTTGATGGCCCGCGCCGTCGCCGGCGAGGCCGGCGTACCCTTCTTCAGCATCACTGGCTCCGACTTCATGGAGATGTTCGTCGGCGTGGGCGCCAAGCGCGTCCGGGACCTCTTCGAGAACGCGAAGGAGGCGTCTCCGTCGATCATCTTCATCGACGAGCTCGACTCCATCGGCCGGAGCCGGGGAGCGGGTCTGGGGGGTGGCCACGACGAGCGGGAGCAGACCCTCAATCAGCTCCTGAGCGAGCTCGACGGCTTCGAGTCGGCGGAAAACGTGATCGTCATGGCGGCCACCAACCGCCCCGACATCCTCGACCAGGCGCTGCTCCGGCCCGGGCGCTTCGATCGGCGGATCACCGTGCACCTCCCGACCCAGGAGGCCCGTCTCGACATTCTCCGGATCCACGCCCGCCACAAGCCCCTGGCGTCGGACGTGGAGCTGGAGAAGGTGGCCCAGGGCACGCCGGGCCTGAGCGGGGCGGACCTGGAGAACCTGCTGAACGAGGCGGCCCTGATCGCCGCCCGTCGGGACGGCACGGAGATCACCGACGACGACCTGGAGCAGGCCCGGGACAAGGTCCTCATGGGACTCGAGCGGGAGGGGATCGTCCTCACCGACGACGAAAAGGAGCTCCTGGCCTACCACGAATCGGGCCACGCCCTGGTGGCGGCCGTCCTCCCCCACACCGACCCGATCCACAAGGTCACGATCGTGCCACGGGGCCAGGCGATGGGGGTGACCCAGCAGCTCCCGGAGCAGGAGAAGTACATCTACCGGAAGGAGTACATGCTGGACCGGGCCGCGGTGATGATGGGCGGACGCGCCGCCGAGGCCCTGGCCTGCGACACCTCGACCAGCGGGGCCGAGGACGACCTCCAGCAGGCGACCAAGCTCGCCCGGCGCATGGTGCTCAACTGGGGGATGAGCGATAAGCTCGGTCCCATGTCCCCGGGCGGCCGTCGGGAACAGGTGTTCCTGGGTGAGGAGATCGCGCAACAGCGGGAGTACAGCGACGAGACGGCCCGGGAGGTGGACCAGGAGGTCCAGCGTCTCGTCCGGGAGGCCTATGACCGGGCCACGGACGTCCTCACCGAGCATCGTGAGGCCCTGGACACCATCGCCCGCAGGCTCCTGGAGGACGAGGAGCTGAGCGGCGAGGAAGTCCTGGCCATCGTGGATGGCACAGGAGATGCATCCCCCGAGGGGGAAGACGACGACGCATCCTCCTGAGGCCGACATGGACGAGAACCCGCCCGACCAAGCTCCTTCCACGCTGCGCCGCGTCGGCGTATGGGCGGGCGCCGTCCTCGGCACGCTCGTCGTCCTCTACGCCGGCCTCGCGATCCTCTTCCAGCTCCTCCTGGATCCGGGCACGGTGTCCCGGTGGATCGAGCCCCGGGCCGAGGCGGTCCTGAACAGGGACGTGGAGCTCGGCGGGGCCCGGCCCACCGTCTTTCCCTTCCTGGGAATCGATCTCACCGACCTCGAGGTCGGAAACCTTCCGGCCTTCGAGGGACCTCCCCTGGCCCGGGTGGAGCGGGTCCGACTCCGGGTGGCGCTCCTTCCGCTCCTGACGCGCACGATCCGGGTGGACCAGGTCCGGGTGGACGGGCTCCGGATCCACCTCGGCGTGGACGGAGACGGCACGTCGAACTTCGGCGACCTCGTTCCGGAGTCCGAGGAACGGCCGCCGGGAGAGGACGCGCCCCTGGCCCTGGCGATTCGGGAACTCCGCATCGTGGACGGGAGGATGGAATACGTCAGCGAGCCGGACTCGACGCGGGTGGCCCTGGAGGGCATGGAGGCGACCGCGTCCCTGGGCCGCCGGGCCGACGACCACTGGTCCGCGGAGCTCGGGGCGACGTCGAGCGCCCTGGGGCTGGAGCATCCGATGCTCGGGGCGGGGACGACGACCCTCGCGGGACCCTCCCTCCGGACCCGGGGCGCCGTCGACGCCGGGGGCGGATGGCTCGAGGTGGGGGAGGGGGAGCTTCGGGTCGGGGAGGCGTCCTTCCGTCTCACCGGCCGGATCGACGATCTCGGCGAAGAGATCCGCCAGGTGGATCTCCGCCTCCTGGGAGAGGGGCTGGCCGTGGAGCGGCTCGCGGAAGCGCTTCCGGACAGTCTACGGGATCGTCTTCCGGGCGCGGTGTCGGGGAGCTTGCGGCTGGACCTGACGGCCACGGGGCCGGCGGGTCCCGACCAGCGCCCCACCCTCGGGGGAGAGGCCGACTTCTCGGACGTCTCCCTCGGCGGGGAGGGCGGAGAGGCCCTGGCCCGTGGCCTCTCGGGCCGAGTTCTCCTGCGGAAGGACACCCTCCGGACCGAGCAGATCACCGGGACGGTGCTCGGCGGTCCCTTCTCTCTCCGGGCGGTGATGGTGCGGGATTCCCAGCTCCCGGTGGCCGGGTACGTCGAGGCGCGTCCCGACCTGTCCCGGCTCGCCCGGCTCCGTGACCTGGGCGACTCGGTGGCTCTGGCGGGCCACGCCGAGGTGGGCGTCTCCCTGGCCGGGGCCCTCCGGCGTCCGGCGGATCTGGCGCTGGACGGGCGGGTCAGGCTCTCCGGCGTGGAGGTCGAGCATCCCAGGCTCGGGGTGCGGGCCGGGGTGCCCGACGCCGCCCTGGAGCTCGCGGGCCGGACGGTGCGCTGGTCCGAGATGGAGGTCGAGCTCGGTCCGGACCGCCTGCGCACGACCGGCCGCCTGGACGACCCCCTGGCGTTCCTGGCGGACGACGGCGCCCGGGTCCCGTTCGTCGAGGCGGAGGTCCGCTCCGCCCGCCTGGACCTGGACCGGATCGTTCCTCCGCGGGGTGATCCGGAGATGACCTACGGCCGGATCGTCTTCGCCCATCTGGGCGGCAGGTCCCTGGACGGGGGGTCTGCCGAAGATGTGGCGACCCGGGAGGGGCTTTTCCGCCCCGCTCCCCTCCCCCTCCGGGCCCGGATCGACCTGGAGGCCGACACCTTGATCTCCGCCCCGTACCGCCTCTCCGACGTGGCGCTCACGCTGGAGGCCGGACCGGAGATGATCGCCGTCCCCGACGCCTCCTTCGGGCTCTTCGGCGGCCAGGTGGGAGCTTCCTTTCATGTCGCCCTGGGGGAGGCTCCGACCCAGCCCTTTCGCCTGACCATGGAAGCCGCGGGAACCCGGGCCGCGGACTTCCTCTCGGCCACGTCTCCTCTCCGCCGCCTCGTGAACGGAACCCTCGGTCTCGAGCTGACCGCCGACGGCGCTCTGGACGGGCTCATGCTCCCGGTAGCCGGGACGTTGGTCGGCTCGGGTCTCTTCCGGATCCTGGAGGGGGGGCTCCGGGAGAATCCCGTGACGTCGGTCCTGGCCGAATCGCTCTCGCTCCCGGGGCTGGCCGCGCCGGGATTCCGTGAGTGGGGCTCGCCCTTCCGATTGGACGGGTCTCGCCTCCTCCTCGAAGAGGGGCGCTTCGGGACCGAGCTGGGGGAGCTCGGGTTCGCCGGCGCGGTCGGCCTGGACGGGGCCCTGGACCTGGGCGTTCAGCTGTCTGCCTCGGGAAGCCGCCTCGACTCCCTCGCGTTGCGCCGCTCGGGCCTGGCTTCCGCCGTGGCCGGTCGCCTGGGCGGGGCCTCCGTGGTGCGGGTCGGACTCCGTCTCGGGGGCACCGTCTTCGATCCGACGGTCCGGCCCGACGTCTCCCTGGCCACCGGGGACATCGGCAGGGCGGTCAGGGAGGAAGTGGACGCCCGGAGGGCGGAGCTGAGGGATACGGCCGAAGCCCGCCTCCGGCAGACCCGGGACTCGGCCGAAGCCCGCCTCCGAGCCGAGCGGGAGGCCCTCGAGGCCCGGGCCCGCCGGAGGGCGGAGACCGAGGCCCGGGGCCTTCTCCGGGGGATCCTCGGGGGCCGGCAGCCCCCTCCGGACACCACCGCCGCTCCGGGCCCCGACCCGGCCCCTGGACCCGACTCGCTTCCGGCCGACACCCTGGCCCCGGACAGCCTGCTTCCCGACACGACGCCCCCCGACACCACGCCCCCGGACACCACCCCTCCGGATACCGTCGGGGGCGGATGACGACCCCGAGCCCCTCGCCGCCGGACGTAGAAAGAGCCCGGGGCGGCGGACCGCCCCGGGCTCTCCGTCGTGCGGCGCCGGTTGTACGTCAGGCCGGCCGGGCCGCCCCCCGTCCGGACTCCACGGGCAGGCCGCCCTCCTTCCAGTGCTCCTTGCCGCCGGCGTAGTCCTTCACGTTCTCGTAGCCCATCTCCGTGAGGATCCGGGCGGCCCGCGGCGAAGCCTGACAGGCCGGGCTGGCGCAGTAGACCACGATCTCCCGATCCCTGTCGGGGAGGAGCTGGGGCGCCTTCTCCCGGAGCTCGTCGCCGGGAATGTTGATCGCTCCGGGAAGGTGACTCTCCAGATAGTGCTCCTCGGGTAGGACCTCGACGAGCTCGAAGTCGTCGCCCCGGTCGAGCTTCTCCTCGAGCTGATTCCGGGAAATGATGTCGTATCCGTTGGCTTCACTCATGTGAAGCTCCTCTGCTCGGATGCGCGTTCCTGTCTCGATTGCCCGTACACGGGCGACGGGGAGGGCGTTCGCTCGTTCGGGATCGGGTGTCGGGGCTCACCCGATCTCCAGCATCCGCTCGATGGAGACCAGGGCGCGGCGACGGACGTCCTCGTCCACCTCGATCTCGTACTGGTTCTCCCGGAGGGCCTTCAGCGTGTCCTCCAGGGTGATCTCGTTCATGTGGGGGCAGCGCACCGAGCAGAGCCGGACCATCTCCTTCTCCGGGTTCTCGGCGGCGATGTTGTCGCCCATGGAGCATTCGGTCAGCAGGAGGTAGCGGGCGGCGTCGGAGGCCTGGACCTCCTCGATCAGGGCCGAGGTGCTTCCGGAGTAGTCTGCGGCGTCCACCACCTCGGGGCTGCACTCCGGGTGGGCCAGGACCATGACGTCGGGGAACTGGGCCCGGACGTTCTCCACGTCCTGGACGGTGAACTTGTCGTGGACCTCGCAGCGGCCGTGCCACCCGACCAGGCCGCCGCCCTCGAGCCCACCGCCGCCGTTCTGCCCCACCACGTGGAGCCGCCGGCCGTCGCCGCCGGATCCGTTTCCGGAGGGGCCTCGACCGTTCCCGTTCGATCCGCCTCCGCCCACGATCGTGGGGAAGACGATCCGCTTGCCGGTCTCCCGGGCCACGTTCTTCGCCAGGAACTCGTCGGGGATCATGATCACCGTGTCCGAGTCCAGGGACTCGACGACCCGGGCGGCGTTGCTCGACGTGCAGCAGACGTCGCACTCGGCCTTCACCGCCGCGTAGGTGTTGATGTAGGTGACCACGGGCACGCCGGGGTAGCGCTCCTTCAGCTTCCGGACGTCTTCGGCGGTGATGGATTCGGCCAGGGAGCAGCCGCCCTTCGGCGTCGGCAGGAGGACCGTGCGCTCCGGATTGAGGATCTTGGCCGTCTCGGCCATGAAGCGGACGCCGCAGAAGACGATGGGGTCGGCGTCGGCGTCCCGGGCCCGCCGGCTCAGCCCCAGGCTGTCGCCCGTGTAGTCGCACACCGAGTGGTAGAGGGCCGGCTCCATGTAGTTGTGGCCCAGGATGACGGCGCCCCGCTCCTTCTTGAGGCGGTTCACCTCCAGGGCCAGCTCGGCCTTCGCCGCCAGCTCGATCTCCGGCACCACGTCGTGCAGACGCTCCCGGAGGATGTCGTACATCTCGTCGACTGTGCGCGCGTCCAGCGCTGCAGAGCTCATACGTCCGCTCGGTCTCGATGCGTGCTCTCGGCGGTTCTCACGCCGCGTCGAACTCAAGGCTCAGGTCCAGGGCGGGAGCCGAGTGGGTCAGGGCTCCCACCGAGATCAGGTCCACCCCGGTCTCGGCAATCTCCCGGACCGTCTCCAGCGTCACGCCCCCGGAGGCCTCCAGCAGGACTCCTCCATCCGCTTCCTGCACGGCCCGGCGGAGCTCCGCCGGGGTGAAGTTGTCCAGGAGGATGACGTCCGGCCCGGCCGCCAGGGCCTCGGCCAGCTCCTCCGGCCGATCCACCTCCACCTCCACGGTCACCGTGTGGGAGAGGGCCGACCGGGCCTCACGTACCGCTCTGGACAGCGAGCGGTTCCCCCGGGACAGCACCTTCCGGTGGTTGTCCTTCAGGAGGAAGCCGTCCCCCAGAGACCCTCGATGGTTCCGACCTCCGCCGCAGCGGACGGCGTACTTCTCCAGGCTCCGGAGGCCGGGCGTCGTCTTCCGGGTGTCCACGATCCGGACGCCCGTCCCCTCCACGGCCTCCACGAATCGCGCGGTCAGCGTGGCCGTGCCGCTCATCCGCTGGAGGAAGTTGAGCGCCGTCCGCTCCCCCCGGAGGATCGGCCGGGCCGGACCCTCCACCCGGAGGAGCTCGTCGCCGGCCCGGACGGCGTCTCCGTCCTCGAGGAGCGCCTCCACGTCGATCCCGTCGTCGAGCTCGCCGAAGACGACCCGGGCTACCGGGATCCCGGACACGACGCCGTCCTCCCGGGCGACGATCCGGCCCGTGGCCCGGGCGTCCGCCGGCACCACCAGGTCCGTGGTCACGTCCCCGGCGGCCAGGTCCTCGCTCAGCGCCCGGCGGACGAGCGTCCGGATCAGGGGGGCGGCGAGCTCGGGCCCCGGTAGCCCGGGGGCGTCGGACGCGCTGGGAGGATTCACGGATCCGTGACGGAGACGAGGCATTCCGGCGGCCAACGGCCGGTCGGCGTGGAGTTTAATGGAGATGAGGTCCGAGGCAAGGGTGGGCGCGCACACGATGAAGG